>CAZZKU010000143.1:0-3532 GCA_964654635.1 uncultured Piscirickettsiaceae bacterium
GAGCTACTGAAAAAAGATGGTTTTGATTCTATTGCTGAAGCAGTAGGTTCTCGCAACCCTTTGCCTGAAATTAAGGAGCCGCTTGAGGAGCCCTATTTGCTCTAACCAGCAAAGTATCCACTCCCAAACTCCTTAATTCGTTACGCTTTTTATTCATTTTTAAACGGTCATTAAAAGGACCCATCCTTAATCTGTAATAATCTTTATTATTGGAGGTTATTTTTGAGATCTTAAGCGATAGCCCCTTTTTCTTCAAACGTACTTGTTCTTTTAAAGCCCGACTTTCCTGCCTAAAAGTTCCTGCTAGAATATAATAGGGTTGGGATAATTTTACTGGAATTGGTTCGGCATCGACCATAACCTCCGCGTTTTTTAATTCTTTATAGAAGCTAAACTTTACCGCCTGCTCTGGCAAACCACTAGCTAGCGAATCAAATTGGTCAACGTCCTCTTCTACGGGAGTGGTCAACTCTACAGGAGGGTCAATTAAATTCCCTACTATATTGACTTCATTTTCGGCATCTTTTATGCCTTTCGTTTGAAAATGATTCACCACAAAAAAAGCTAAAATAAGCACCGCACTTAATAGAATAATCAGCGGTAAAAAAGCTATTTTTATAGGCTCTTCGACCACTTCCTCTACTTGCGATTTTCTTTTAAAAGCCTGTCTTTGTTTTGGAACTTTGTTTTTATAGTCTTTTGCTGCCACGGTTACATACTTTTAGGTGCACTAACACCAATAATAGCCAATCCATTACGCAACACCTGTCTAACTGCGGCGATTAAAGCAAAGCGTGCATTACGAGTTGCATCATCTTCAACCATAAATTGGCAGGCGTTGTAATAGCTGTGCAAGCCGTGTGCTAGGTCTTTTAAGTAATAGGCAATCTGATGTGGCTCATAAGCCAAAGCCGCACGGTTAATAATATCGGGATATTTAGCTAACAAGGTTGCTAAATGGCTTTCTTGTTCTAAGTTTAAAGACGATAGGGGGGGCACCCCTGGCGATTTTAGGGTTTCTAGGTTAACGCTAAAGCCTTTTGCTTCTGCTTGTTCAAATACCCGACAAATTCTAGCGTGGGCATATTGAATATAATAAACAGGGTTTTCATTGGAACGAGATTTAGCCAAATCTAAATCGAAATCCATGTGCTGTTCAGATTTGCGCTGTACATAAAAGAACCTGGCGGCATCTACACCCACTTCTTCACGCAATTGGCGTAAAGTAACAAACTGCCCTGAACGAGTGGACATGGCAAGCTTTTCGCCCGAACGATACAAGATAGCAAACTGAACTAACAAAACTTCTAACGCATCCGCATTCTCCCCCATTGCTTGCATCGCCGCTTTTACACGCGGAATATAGCCGTGGTGATCTGAACCCCACACGTCAATTAGAATATCAAAGCCACGCCTTAATTTATTTAGGTGGTAGGCGATGTCTGATGCAAAATAAGTTTTTAAACCGTTGTCTCTAACCACCACACGGTCTTTTTCATCGCCATAGTCGGTCGATTTAAACCACAAGGCACCATTTTTTTCATAGATTTTTCCAGCCTCTTGCAGTTTTTCAAGTGCAGCATCAATATCGCCCGTATCCATTAACGACCTTTCTGAAAACCAGGTGTCAAACTCAACCTTAAAGCCGGTTAAGTCTTTACCAATGTCATCTAAAATTAGAGTTAAGGATTCATCAAAAACCAAACGGTAATTGTCTTCTCCTAACAGGGTTTTGGCTTTAACAATTAAGTCATCAATATGTTTTTCTTTGTCGCCAGAAAGCACCTCGCCCTTAGCATCTTTAACTTCATCTTCTGTTACATCAGCAAATAAAACAGCAACATCTACCTTAAATTTATCGGCATATTGCTTGACCAAACCCTTAGCAATATCAAAAACGTAATCGCCTTTATAACCATTGCTAGGAAAAGTGATATCTTGACCTAATTCAGCCAAATAGCGTAGCCAAGTAGAGGTTGCCAAAATATCCATTTGACGACCAGCATCATTAACATAGTATTCGTTAGAAACTCGGTAGCCTGCCACATTCAACAAATTAGACAAACTTGCTCCATAGGCGGCCCCACGACCATGCCCTACATGCAAAGGTCCAGTTGGATTGGCTGAAACAAACTCCACCAGCACTGACTTTCCTTGCCCCTGGTGGCTAGCACCAAACTTAGACCCTTCCGCCAATACCGTATTCACTATTTCAAACTTGGCTGACTTATCAACAAAAAAGTTAATAAAACCAGGGCCGGCAATCTCAACTTTAACAATAACAGCAGATTTAGCTAGGCGGTCAATAATTAGTTGAGCAACCTCGCGTGGAGGCTTTCCTATAAGCTTAGTTAGCATCATAGCCAGATTGGTTGCAAAGTCACCGTGAGCTTTGTCTTTTGTATTTTCAACTACAATTCTATTTGGTGGAAAATCTTCTGCTAGCAATCCATCTAATTTTAATTGGGCGATGACTTTTACTAAACTATCGGCAACAAGCTGTTTCATGGAAAATCCTTATTCATTATTCTGAAAAGTATTTTACACTCTCACCAGCCATTAGGTATAAGAATTAATTCAACAACAAAGGTTGTGCGGGTTCCGTTAAATTTTCTTGCTGAACGAAACTTTCTAAATCATCAATTAACTGATAAATATTCGCCGATAACTCTTTTAATTCCGTCCTGTTCTTAAAGACTTCATCTTCATCCGTGCCCTTGAGTTCGATCGCAGCTAAAGCAAGGGCGTGAATTTTTTGGTTGGCGGCTTCTAGCTCTTTAAATATAGGATTATTAGCATACTGTTGCCCTTTGCCATAAATCCAAAGACCTAAACCAGAATTTTGGTAATCACTAATATCTTGTTGTTCACCCTCTGATACTGCACCCACTAAAGCATTGTCAAAAGTGACTTTCCATGCACGGTGACTTTGTTTTGCCTCTTCAAAATCGGTATTGCTAATACCCAAACCTCTCTCAATTTGAGCAATAGCAGAATCACTGATTTTAAAACGCTTAATAAAGTTACTCTGGCTAACCGATTGTTCATTCAAGCTAAAAGCGGTGGCAGAAAGCTCTTCTACCAAGGCCGCATTTTGTTGTGTTAGACCATCTAAAGCAACGGTTGCCACATTAACTTGATCAATTCCAATTGCTTGCTCTGAGCTAGAAACAGAGACTTCACCAACCAGAGTTTTAATTTGGTGGATTTTTCCGACGATACCTTGAAACACCGAACTGGTCTCATTCACCAATTTACTGCCTGAATTAACTTGCAAGGAGGCTTCGGTAATTAAATCTTTAATTTCTTTAGCTGAATCAGCTGATTTTTGAGCCAAACTTCTTACCTCGCCAGCAACAACAGCAAACCCTCGACCATGGTCCCCTGCTCTTGCTGCCTCAACCGCCGCATTCAGTGCCAGCAAATTAGTTTGAAATGCCAGACTATCAATTACCGCCGTAATTTCTCCTATTTTAGAGCTGACTTTATTGATGCTGTCCATCGCGACGATGGTTTTTTTCATCACCTCTAC
>CAZZKU010000144.1:0-3508 GCA_964654635.1 uncultured Piscirickettsiaceae bacterium
TTAGGTTCGCTATTAACCCCGATTTTTGGTAGAATCTAGCAAGCTTTTTGAACAAAAAATAGCTATAAACCATAGCATAAACCATGGAACCCAACATGACTGAAGAAACCAACACACCTGTATCAAATGATAGTTACGATTCCTCGTCCATCAAAGTTCTAAAAGGGCTTGATGCGGTTCGCAAAAGACCAGGCATGTATATTGGAGACACCGACGATGGTTCTGGTCTTCACCACATGGTATTTGAAGTGGTTGACAACTGTATAGATGAAGCACTTGCTGGGCATTGTGATAAGGTTGTGGTTACTATTCATACCGATGGCTCTATTTCTGTTTCAGATAACGGTCGTGGTATTCCAGTAGGCATTCATGAAGAAGAAGGCGTTTCTGCCGCGGAAGTGATTATGACCGTGCTGCATGCTGGTGGTAAATTTGACGATAACTCCTACAAAGTTTCTGGTGGTTTGCACGGAGTAGGTGTCTCGGTAGTTAATGCGTTATCTGCTGAATTAACCCTAACCATAATGCGTGAAGGATATGTTTGGAAACAAACTTATATTCATGGTGAACCTAAAGAGCCTTTAAAAACCATTGCCGAAACAGACAAAACGGGTACAGAAATTCGTTTTTTACCAAGTACTGAAACCTTTGGCCAAGTAGAATTTAATTTTGATTATTTACTAAAACGCCTAAGAGAGCTTTCTTTCTTAAACTCTGGCGTACACATAGAATTAGTAGATAAACGTGATGATAAGCACGAAATATTTAAATATGAAGGCGGTATTTTAGCTTTTGTTGATTATATAAACACTAACAAGACCCCTATTCATAACAAGCCTTTTTATTTCAGTACCACTAAAGACGACATAGTGGTTGAAGTTGCCATGCAATGGACAGAGGTTTATCAAGAATCTATTTATTGCTTTACCAACAACATTCCACAACGAGATGGCGGAGCGCATTTATCTGGTTTTAGAGCCTCTCTAACCCGCACCCTTAACCAATATGCTGAAAAAGAAGGTTTACTTAAGAAATACAAAATGACCGTTTCAGGAGATGATGCCCGTGAGGGTTTAGCCGCAGTTATTTCGGTTAAAGTGCCTGACCCTAAATTTTCATCGCAAACCAAAGACAAGTTAGTTTCTTTCGAAGTTAAAACCGCGGTTGAAACAGCGATGAACGAAAAACTAGCTGAATTTTTACTAGAAAACCCAAAAGATGCGCACTCAATATTTGCAAAAATTATAGATGCGGCTCGCGCCCGTGAAGCAGCGCGTAAAGCCCGTGAAATGACTCGCCGTAAAGGGGCGTTAGACATAGCAGGTTTACCAGGAAAACTAGCCGATTGCCAAGAAAAAGACCCAGCAAAATCAGAAATTTACCTAGTGGAGGGAGACTCTGCGGGTGGTTCTGCTAAACAAGGTCGAGACCGTAGAACACAGGCTATTTTGCCACTGAAAGGTAAGATTTTAAACGTAGAAAAATCCCGTTTCGATAAAATGCTCCAATCTGCCGAAGTAGGTACTTTAATTACCGCTTTAGGCTGCGGGATAGGGCATGATGACTATAACCCCGACAAAATTCGTTATCACCGTATTATCATCATGACCGATGCCGATGTTGATGGCTCGCACATTCGTACCCTGTTATTAACTTTCTTTTATCGTCAAATGCCTGAATTAATTGAGCGTGGCTATATTTACATTGCCCAACCGCCTTTATACAAAGTAAAAAAAGGCAAACAAGAAGCTTACCTAAAAGATGATGCTGAACTAGAAAGCTATCTTTTACAATCTGCTTTAGACAATGCCGCTTTAACAGGTACAAAAGGCACGCCACCTATTAGAGGGCTTGGTTTAGAAAACCTAGCAAAAGACTTTTTAAAAACTGTTAGGGTAATTGACAGGCTTAGTCGCCGCTACAGCAAAACCTTCTTAGACCTAATGATAGATTTAGACAAGGTAACTCTAGACATGTTAAATGATTCTAGTGCCTTAGAAAGCTGGATAAACCAAGTTCAACCACAGTTAAATGCGTTGGGAGAAAACCAAAAAGTAGAGTACAAATTAAATATTGAACCCTCTTTAGAAGGTAAATCTCAGCACCAAGTTTGCTTACAAAAACGCGAACATGGAACGCTTAGTGAGCAGTTTTTTGGAGAAGACTTCTTTACATCTGTCGACTACCTACAAATTGCCAACACCGCTGAAATGCTAGCTGGCATAGTCGGCAGTGATGGTACTATCCAACGTGGTGAAAAAACACAATCTATTAATCACTTTAAGCAGGCTTTAGACTGGTTATTAGCGGAAGCTAAACGTGGACAAAGCATTCAACGCTATAAAGGGCTAGGTGAAATGAACCCTGAACAGCTTTGGGAAACCACGATGAACGCCGAAGCCCGCCGTCTATTGCAAGTAACTATTTCAGATGCTATTACTGCAGACCAAGTATTTACCACTCTAATGGGCGATGAAGTAGAGCAGCGTCGTAAATTTATTGAAAGCAACGCCCTACAAGCAGCAAATGTAGACGTTTAAAACACTTTAAAACATAAATTAATTTTTAATAACATAAAGGAACTGAATATGTCAGTAAAACACCCTATTATCACCGTAACAGGCTCATCTGGAGCTGGTACTTCTTTTGTAAAACGTGCGGTAGAAACTATTTTTGATCGTGAAAAACTAAAAGTCGCTATTATTGAAGGCGATAGCTTCCACAAGTATTCTCGTGCAGAAATGCGTGCAAAAGTTGCCGAATCTAAAAAGAATGGTGGTCCAGTATTAACTCACTTTTCTGAAGATGCTAACGAGTTCAACAAACTAGAAGAGCTATTTGCCTCTTACAAAGAAACTGCTACTGGAAAAAAACGCTACTACATTCATTCTGATGAAGAAGCTGATGAGCATAACGCACGCTTAGGAACTGACCTTGTACCTGGTGAGTTTACGCCTTGGGAAGAAATTGAAGAAGATACCGACATAATGTTCTATGAAGGACTACATGGCATGGTTAAGCGTAAAGACCACGGTCCAGCAGAAGGAATGTACGATGTATCTCAACACGTTGATTTAGGAATTGGCGTTGCACCAGTAGTAAATATTGAGTGGATGCAAAAAATCTACCGTGATACTTCTGAGCGTTCTTATACCGTAGAACAAGTGCGTGATACTATTATGGAGCGTATGGATGACTATATTAAATTCATCGTACCTCAGTTCCACCGTACGCATATAAACTTCCAAAGAATTCCTTTAGTTGATACTTCTGATCCATTTTCAACTCAAACAAAATCAGCTCCTATGGGTCCTGCTCCTGCTGATTCATTAATTATCACCCATGTACGCCATGATGAAATAGATTTAAAAACCATTGTAGGCAAAATAGAAGGTGCTTGGTTACAAAATGACCACACTATGATTTGTTCTGGTACACAAATGGTATCGGCAATGGATATTATTATGACTCCTATTATCCAAAAACTAATCGCTAAAAAACGTGCTGC
>CAZZKU010000145.1:0-3507 GCA_964654635.1 uncultured Piscirickettsiaceae bacterium
TTAAACTTAAACTTAAACTTAAACTTAAAAGAACCTTATGACTACTGACTACAAACCCACTTTAAACCTCCCTGAAACTGATTTTCCGATGCGCGGGGGCTTGCCTAATAAAGAACCTAAACAAGTAAAATCTTGGCAAGAAAAAGATTTGTACCAAAAAATTCGTCAGGCCAAAGCAGGTCTCCCACAATTTATTTTGCACGATGGCCCTCCTTATGCCAATGGCAATATTCACATTGGTCACGCCGTTAATAAAATTTTAAAAGACATGATTATAAAATCAAAAGGTTTAAATGGTTTTGATGCCCCTTTAGTACCAGGTTGGGATTGCCACGGCCTACCAATTGAACTCAATGTAGAAAAGAAAAAAGGCAAGGTAGGCAAAAAAATTGGCGCTACTGAATTCAGACAAGCCTGCCGTGACTATGCCCAAAAGCAAGTAGATGGTCAAATGGAATCCTTCCAAAGACTGGGGATTATTGCCGACTGGAAAAGACCCTACCTAACCAAAGATTTCAAATTTGAAGCCGACGAAATACGAGCCTTTGCCAAAATACTAGCAAAAGGACACATTATAAAAGGTACAAAACCCGTTTACTGGAGCGTAGGTGGACATTCCGCCTTAGCAGAAGCCGAAGTTGAATATGAAGACAAAAAATCACACGCCATAGACGTTCGTTTTAAAGTTATTGATGAAGCCGATTTTTTATCAGGCTTTGGGCAGGTTTCCAATGTTGGAGTGGGCGATATTTCCGTCGTTATTTGGACAACCACACCCTGGACACTTCCTGCCAACCAAGCCGTTTCTATTAACCCCGAGCTAAACTATGTACTGGTACAAGTATCAGGCAAACAAGGGGTAGAAAGGCTATTTATCGGGCAAGATTTACTAGAAACCAGCATGCAAAAATGGGGTTTTGAAGACTACACAGTTATTGCCACAGCACAAGGTTCACAATTTGAACTAGCCCAACTACAACACCCTTTTTATGCACGAGTAGTACCACTAATATTGGGCGACCACGTAACAACGGATGCTGGAACAGGAGCGGTTCACACCGCACCAGGGCATGGTCAAGAAGATTTCGCCGTAGGCAAAAAATATGGCTTAGAAGTAGATTGCCCAGTAGATGGACGTGGTAATTTTGTAGCAGGCACTCCCCTGTTTGAAGGCGAAAACGTACTTAAAGTGGACACCCATGTTTTAGAAGTCTTAAAAGAACATCACTCGCTAGTACACCATGAAACCATAGTACACAGCTACCCACATTGCTGGCGTACCAAAACACCACTAATTTTCCGTGCCACCCCACAATGGTTCATTAGCATGACCGAAAACGGTTTGCGTGACCAAGCAATGGACGCAATAAAAACCGTTGATTGGGTTCCAAAAACAGGTCAAGCTAGAATAGAAGGCATGATAGACGGTCGCCCAGATTGGTGTATTTCTCGCCAACGATTCTGGGGCGTACCTATTGCTATTTTCGTCCACAAGGTAACGGGAGAAATGCACCCAGACACCCAACAGTTAATTGAAAAAGTTGCCTTGATGGTTGAACAAAAATCCATTGATGCCTGGTATGACTTAGACATGGTTGCAATGTTAGGCGAAGAAGCCGACAACTACGAACAAGTCACCGACATTTTAGATGTCTGGTTTGATTCAGGGGTTTCACACTACACCGTACTAGCCGAGCGTGAAGGCTACAAAGAAAAAGCCGACTTATATTTAGAAGGCTCTGACCAACATCGTGGCTGGTTTCAATCATCACTATTAACCTCGTTAGCAATTAACGACCACGCCCCTTATAAACAAGTATTAACTCACGGCTTTACGGTTGATAAAGACGGCAAAAAAATGTCTAAATCAAAAGGCAACGTGGTTGCTCCGCAAGATATTTCCAACAAATACGGAGCAGACATTCTGCGCCTATGGATTTCAGCTGCCGACTACCGTTACGAAATGACCGTTTCAGACGAAATAATTAGTCGAACATCCGACTCTTATCGTCGTATTCGCAACACCTCAAGATTTTTGCTAGCGAACCTAAACGGCTTCAACCCTGCAACAGACCTACTGTCCTATGAAGACCTATTACCGCTAGACAAATGGGCAATAGGACAGGCAGCCACTATACAAAAAGAAGTAATTACTGCCTATGAAGCTTACAACTTTCACGCTATTTACCAGGCCGTAACCCACTTCTGTTCAATTGAACTAGGGGCTTTTTATTTAGATGTAATTAAAGACCGACAATATACCTGCAAAGCAGACAGCATAGCCAGACGCTCGGCACAAACGGCCTTATATCATATTATTGAAGCACTCACCCGTTGGATAGCACCTATTCTAAGTTTTACTGCCGAAGAGATTTGGCAAAAAATTCCAGGTGAAAGAAGCGACACTATCTTTACCACCGAATGGTACACAGGACTAACCGAGCTAGATGAAAGTTCAGTAATGAACTCCAACTTCTGGGCAAGCATGATTGAAGTTCGTTCCGCAGTATCCAAGCAACTAGAGCTACTTAGAAAAGAAGGCACTATTAAAGGTTCACTAACAGCAGAAGTTACCCTATTTGCCGAAGACAACTTACTAGCCAAACTAAACCTATTAGCCGATGAGCTACGCTTTGTACTGATAACCTCTTATGCCAAAGTTCTACCGCTTAAAGAGAAAACCAACGATGCCATTCAATCAGAAATAGAAGGGCTTCACATTCAAGCAACTGCATCAGATAAAACCAAATGCAGTCGCTGTTGGCACCACCGAGAAGAGGTAGGAACTAATTCTGAAGATGAAGAACTATGTAATCGTTGCGTGGAAAATATTCATGGCGATGGCGAAAAACGTAATTTTGCATAATTCCTCAAGGGTAAACATGAACTTAACTCAAACCGCAATAAAAACACTCTGGTTAGCACTGATTATAATCGTGCTAGACCAACTTTCTAAATACGCCGCTAACAGCTATTTAATTTTTGCACAACCTGTACCAGTAATGCCCTACCTAAATATGACCCTGTTTTACAACGAAGGTGCTGCCTTTAGTTTTCTAGCAGACATGGGCGGCTGGCAAAGGTGGTTTTTATCTGCATTAGCGATAGGTATTAGTGGGGTTTTAATTTATTGGCTAAAAACCCTACCAGCTCGCTGGACAACCGAAGTCATTGCTCTTAATTTAGTTTTAGGAGGAGCTATCGGCAATGTAATTGACCGTATATTATTTGGCAAGGTAACCGACTTTATAGATTTCTATATTGGCAACTGGCACTACGCAACCTTTAACGTAGCAGACATGGCAATTAGTGCTGGGGCAATATTATTAATTTATAGCGAACTAATCATTAAACCAAGACAAGAGAAAAACAAGCAAAAAACAAGCAAAAAATAAGGTTAAAAACCCTAAAATCGCCAGGGGTGGCCCCTATAGCGTTATAAAAGAGCTTAATTAATACTGTTTTAAGGCTCTTTTTTCTGGTTTTTAAGCGTTTTTTGGGTTGTTT
>CAZZKU010000146.1:0-3491 GCA_964654635.1 uncultured Piscirickettsiaceae bacterium
ATATTTTTTATTTACTTTCTTGTGCATTGGTTTCCATAATAACGGGAATAGCCGCTTTAGTATATTGCACCCAAGTAATTACGGTTAAAGCGGTGGCAAAATACAACATGAAAATACCCAGTTGCTCCCAGTTTATTTCCCAAAATTGACCGCCATACAATAACCAAGTTAAAGCGACTAGTTGAGAAACGGTTTTAATCTTTCCTAAATTAGAGACTGCCACCACTGCTCGGGCATTATTTTCAGCCATCCATTCTCTAAGAGCTGAAATGCTTATTTCACGCATCATAATTAAGATGGCAGAAATGGTTATTAAAATATTTTGATATTCAACTGCTACCACAATTAAGGCAGCCGCAACAATGAGCTTGTCGGCAACGGGGTCTAAAAAAGCGCCTAGTTTACTGATAACGTCCAATTTTCTAGCTAAATAACCATCTAGCCAGTCGGTTATGGCGGCTATCATAAAGACTAAACTAGCCCAAAACCGTGCGTCTTCAATTGGTGCGTAGTATACAGCTAAAAACACGGGTATTAATAATACACGCGCCCACGTTATTGCCATTGGTACTTGTCTTATCACTTCCTGTTTTGTCATGGCTGTCCTGTCATATTAGTATTGTGCTAAAAATTTATGCTTTAAAGTTGGATTTTACCATGAAAAAAATCATAAATCCGTTGTGCAATTACTTTAGATATTCCTGGTACTTTATTCAGCTCGGTCACCGCTGCGTTTTTTACTTCGCTTAAACCGCCAAAATGGAGTAATAACTTTTGTCTGGTTTTTGCTCCCACTCCTTCAATGTCTTCTAAACTAGAGTGGGTTTGTGCTTTTTTCCTACGTGAACGATGGCTGGTTATTGCAAAGCGATGGGCTTCATCACGAATATGATTAATTAAGTGCAAAGCAATATCGTCTGATTCTAAATCTATCCCTATCATATTATGAGGTAAATATAATATTTCAAGCCCTGCTTTTCGCCCTTCTCCTTTAGCGACCGACACCAAGGGAATATGTTCAATTTCTAAATTTTTAAATACTTCTACTGCTTGGTTTAATTGTCCTTTTCCACCATCTACAATAACTAAATCAGGGAAACTTTGTTTTTGGTCTTTTAACGAACTATAACGCCTAGTTAATACCTGTGCCATCGCTGCATAATCGTCCCCTCCGACAATCCCTTCTATATTAAACTTACGATAAGCTTGTGTATTGGGAACTCCTTCATTAAACACTACACAACTGGCGACGGTTAATTTTCCTTGTGTATGGCTAACATCAAAACACTCCATTACCAAGGGAGGTTTAGGCATAGACAAGGCTTCTTGTAATGCCAACACCCTATCCATTTGAGATGCTTTTTGGGTAAGCCTTTGTTTTAACCCTGAAAGAGCATTAATTTTTGCTAAGGCAGTCAAGCCTTTTAGTTTGCTGTTGCTTGGCTGTTTAATAGCTACCTTGCTAGATTTTTGTTGCTTTAACCAGTCTTCCAATTCGCTAGCTTCTGTTGGCAAGGTGTCTGTTAAAATAATTGCTGGCAATGGCAAATCTAAATAATGATGACTAATAAAAGCATTTAATATTTCTGCTTCTGAACTATCCACCCAAACTTTTGGGAAGCTATTTTGACTGCCCCAAAGGTTGCCACCCCGATACATCATTAACGAAATACAAACTTGCTGGGCATCTTTGACTAAGGCTATTACGTCAATATCTTGCTTACCTGGTTGGCTAATTAAGTGCTGGCTTTGTACCGCTCGCAATGCCGAAATTTTATCTCGATAGACAGCCGCCTGTTCAAAATTTAAATCTTCCGAGGCTTGCAACATTTTATTGCCTAACTCTTCAATGACTTCAAAGCTTTTTCCTTCCAAAAAATTAATCGTATTTTTAACATCTTCATTATATTGTTCATCGCTAACTAAACCATCAACACAAGGAGCAGAACAACGCTTTATTTGATATTGTAAACACGGTCTTGATCTATTATTAAAAACACTTTCAGCACACTGCCTTAAACCAAATATTTTTTGTAGACTGTCTAACGTTTGGTGTACCGCAGCCGCATTAGGAAAAGGGCCAAAGTAACGACCTACTTTTCTTTTCGCTCCACGATGGTAACCAATAGCGGGTTGCGGTTTAGAAGAAATAAACACATAAGGATAAGACTTGTCATCACGAAAAAGTATATTATACTTAGGCTTATATCGTTTAATTAAAGTGTTTTCTAGTATAAAAGCTTCTGATTCGCTGTCGGTTACCGTGGTTTCAATACTAACAATTAGCGCAACCATTGCTTGGGTTTTAATATCGTTATGCTGCTTTTTAAAGTAGCTAGCAACTCGTTTTTTTAAGTTTTTTGCCTTACCCACATAAATAATAACGCCCTTTTTATCAAACATTTGATACACGCCTGGTCGTTCAGTTAAATTCTGAAGGTAAGATTTTATATCGAATTCTGCTATATTTTCTTGAACAGACATCGTTGGCTTAGACATTGACTTAGACATTAGGGTAGAATACCACAACTAAAAAAAGGATTTCAAATGGACAACCAAGAAGTAGGCATAGATAGGCTTGCCAAAGCAGCCGAGTCATTTATTAAACAAGAACGCTGGAGCCGTCGTTGGACAAATTTATTAAAGTTTGCCGTTATTGCCTACATTGTAATAATGCTAACCCTGCTAACAGGAGTGATGGATTCTTCTAACGATACGACTTCAACCAAACACCTTGCGGTAGTAAAAATTGAAGGCACTATTGTCGCTGGCGGTAAAGTCAGTGCAGAGACCATCAACTCTTTATTACGTGATGCATTTAAATCTCCTGACTCGGTTGCGGTGGTTATTCAAGCCAATTCAGGCGGTGGAAGCCCTGTTCAATCGGCTCTCATAAATGATGAAATTACCCGCTTAAAAGAAAAATACGACAAGCCTGCCTACGTTGTTATTGAAGATATTTGCGCATCTGGCTGTTATTACATAGCGGTTGCAGCTGATAAAATTTATGCTAACAAAGGTTCAATAGTCGGTTCTATTGGTGTTCGCATGGACACTTTTGGTTTTACTGGCTTAATGGAAAAAATGGGCATTGAAAATCGTTCCATGCACGCTGGTACGCATAAAGCATTTATTAACCCTTTTGGTGAGAAAGACGTGGAGGGTAGAAAATTCTTCCAAGAGAAAATTTTAGAAAGAACCCACCAACAATTTATTGAAACAGTACGAGCAGGACGTGGCGAGCGTATTATTGAAACTGAGGACACCTACACTGGTTTAGTTTGGTTAGGCGATGAAGCGGTTAAAAATGGTCTAATTGATGGCTTAGGTGATTTAGGTTATGTAATGCGTGATATTGCTAAAGTTGACACAGCACAGCTTTATGAAAGTGAAAAATCACTTATTGAGCAACTAATGGGCGATATTTCAACTGAAACAGCCTACCGCTTAAGCATGATGCTAACGGGGATGAAGTAATAGCATGGCTAAAT
>CAZZKU010000147.1:0-3471 GCA_964654635.1 uncultured Piscirickettsiaceae bacterium
CCACCGCCTGTTAAGAACCATTGGCGTTGTACTACATCAGATGCTTGTGATAGCTGTTCTTTCATAATAATATTATCAGATTTTAGCTGATTTATCTGTTGTGAAAGCTGGTTATTTTCTTCACTTATTTCTAGGCTTCTTCCAGATATTTTTTTAATGTTTTGTAACTCTTTTTCTAGTTCAAAGTTTTGTTGTTTAACTGTGTTTAGCTCTTCTGTAGCGATGGTTAACCTAGCTTGTAAAGTTTCTTTTTCTTGCTTTAATTGATTTAAACTTTTTTCAATTCGTGAAGTTTTTTCAGTTTGTTTTTTGAGCAAGGTGGCTGAGATAGGGGTGGCTTGTAACATACTGGTTGGCATCCAACCTACAATATCTCTGCCTCTATGTCGATAGATTAGTTTTGCCCATCCTTTGTCATTTACTTCTTGAATGGTCACTTTTGAGCCTGATTTAACCATGCGAAGAATTCTATACTTATAGCCTGGGTTGCCTCGTAATGGAATTTCAATAGAGTCGGTTACATAGTTCACATAGCCTGATGATATTGCAGGGGTTGTGTTAAACAGCAGTCCTGCCGTTAAAAATGGAACTATAATTGTGGAAAGGTAGAATTTTTTACATTTGGCTAATTTTTTCATATTGATCCTTTATGTTTTTTAGAGCTATTTTAGTCTCAGAAAGTTTTTGTTGTTCTTTTTTTACAACCGCTGCTGGAGCTCTTGATACGAAACTTTCATTAGCAAGTTTGCTAGTAAAGCGTTTTATTTCGCCTTCTAATTTGGTGAGTTCTTTTTGTAGCCTTTCTAACTCTGCTTTTTTATCAATTAATCCTGCCATAGGAATCAGTATATTCATTTCGCCAACTAATGCGATAGCGGATTCTACGGCATTATCCATATTTTCAAGTATTTCAATTGATTCTAGTTTAGCCAAGCTTAATAGTGATTGTTTATTGTTAGTGAACCAAGTTTTATCTTGCTCGCTAAGTTGGGCTAACATTACGGGCAGTTTCTTACTGGGTGGAATGTTCATTTCAGCACGTATTTTACGAATACCAATAATAAATGATTTTAACCACTCAAGTTCTGCAATGGCTTCCTTATCAATTTTAGATTCATCTGCAATTGGGTAGGGCTGTAGCATAATGGTGTTGTTTTTCTCACCGTTTTGCTCACCGATTTTGCCTGCCAACGGGGCAACAGCTTGCCATGCTTCTTCAGTAATAAAAGGGGTGATAGGGTGCATTAGCCTTAAGATAGTTTCAAGCACTCTAACCAAGGTTTTCCGTGTGCCACGTAGCTGTTCTAGGCTACTTGTATCCGAGTTTAACGTGGTTTTGGACAGTTCTAAATACCAGTCACAATATTCATTCCAAACAAATTCATACAGGGTATTGGCGGCTAAATCTAGGCGATAAGATTCAAAGTGTTTGGCAATGTCTGCTTCTACTTGTTGTAGGCGTGAAACAATCCATTTGTCTGCTAGAGACAATTCTGTAGGCAGGCTGTCATCAACTCCTGTATCTTGTTCTTCGGTATTCATTAATACATAACGGGTGGCGTTCCATAGTTTATTACAGAAGTTTCTATAGCCTTCGCACTGGCTTAAATCAAAGCGAATATCTCTACCGTTTGATGCCAGTGAGGCAAAAGTAAATCGAATCGCATCAGTTCCATAAGGTTCTATACCCGATGCAAATTCTTTACGAGTTGCCTTTTCAATTTTGGCTGCTTTTTCTGGTTGCATCATGCCAGTGGTTCTTTTAGTAACCAACTCTTCTAGGCTAATGCCATCTATTAAATCAATTGGGTCAAGTATATTGCCTTTTGATTTAGACATTTTTTGTCCTTCACCATCTCGTACCAGTCCATGAACATAGATTTGTTTGAAAGGCACTTCCCCTGTAAATTTTAAAGACATCATTATCATTCGGGCAACCCAGAAAAATATAATATCAAAGCCGGTTACTAATACCGAAGTAGGGTGAAATTTTTCTAAATCGGCAGTAGAGTTTGGCCAACCTAGGGTTGAAAATGTCCACAGGGAGGAGCTAAACCAAGTATCTAAAACATCATCGTCTTGTTTTAAAATAATCGAATCATCAAGCTGGTGTTTGCTACGAATGGCTTGTTCTGTTTTGCCAACATATACCTTGCCATTTTCATCGTACCAGGCAGGAATACGGTGTCCCCACCAAATTTGGCGTGAAATACACCAGTCTTGAATGTTGTTCATCCATTCAAAATAGGTGTTTTCCCAGTTTTTTGGCACAAATTCAATATCGCCATTTTTAACCGCATCAATCGCAGGTTTGGCTAGTTCTTTTACCGCTACATACCATTGGTCGGTTAGGTAGGGTTCAATTATAGAGCCTGAGCGATCTCCTCTAGGCACAACCAATTTATGTGGTTTAATGCTTTCAAGCAGTCCTTGTTCTTCTAAATCTTTAATCGCTTGTTTACGGGCATCAAAACGATCCATTCCACGATATTTTTCAGGCACTTCGTCGTTTAACTGGGCATTGTCGGTCATGATGTTTAGCATGGGAAGTTGGTGGCGTTTCCCCATTTCATAATCGTTAAAATCATGAGCAGGGGTTATTTTGACACAACCAGTTCCAAAATTCATGTCAACATAGTCATCGGCAATAATCGGAATTTCACGCCCAACTAATGGCAGGGTAATAGTTTGTCCGATTAGGTCTTGATAACGCTTATCATCAGGGTGAACGGCTACCGCTTGGTCGCCAAATAGAGTTTCTGGTCGCGTGGTTGCTACCACTAAATGCCCTTTACCATTGGTTAAAGGGTATTTCATGTGCCATAAAAACCCTTGCTCTTCTTCTGAAACCACTTCAAGGTCAGATACGGCGGTATGTAATACTGGATCCCAGTTGACCAGGCGTTTACCACGGTAAATTAAACCTTCTTCAAATAGGCGAACAAACACTTCTTGTACCGCATCAGATAGACCATCGTCCATGGTAAAACGCTCACGACTCCAGTCTGGTGAAGCTCCTAAACGGCGTAGTTGCTGGGTAATGGTGCCACCAGATTCTTCTTTCCAATGCCATACTTTTTTAATAAATTCTTCACGACCAATATCGTGGCGGCTAACCCCTTGTGCAGCTAGCTGGCGTTCTACTACCATTTGAGTAGCAATACCTGCGTGGTCGGTGCCAGGTTGCCATAAGGTTTCATCGCCCTTCATACGGTGGTAGCGAATTAAAGTATCCATAATGGTGTCTTGAAAAGCATGACCCATGTGTAGTGAACCCGTTACATTGGGTGGTGGAATCATTATGCTGTAACTGTTTCCTGTTGAACTCTGAGAGGGTTTGAAATAACCGCTATTTTCCCAGTTTGTGTACCATTTTGTTTCAATTGATTGGGGGTCGAAATGCTTTTCCATTGGGTGTCTTTATCTTTCTGTTGTGATTGTTGTAGTTTGACTGTATCGAACTTTAAATTT
>CAZZKU010000148.1:0-3454 GCA_964654635.1 uncultured Piscirickettsiaceae bacterium
TATAGCTTAGACTTTACTCAAGCCAAGCAATGAAAGCAAGTTTTTTATAAAGTATAATGAAATCACCTATAAAAACAATTTTGCCAGGTAATGACTATTTCACTCAATCCGATTAAATCTTTGCTAAAACTTTTACTGATTGCCCCCATTAAATTTTACCAATGGTTTATTAGCCCTGTTTTAGGCCCTAGATGCCGATTCTACCCAACCTGTTCAAGCTATGCGATTGAAGCAATTGAAAAACATGGCGTGCTTTATGGCTTCTGGCTAGGACTAAAACGGGTGTTTAGATGCCACCCAGGAAGTGAAGGTGGTGTTGATCTAGTTCCAGAGCCTGGTTGTTGTTCAAAAAAAGACTCTGATTAGGGTAAAATAAAGTAAACATTTTAAGGAGTGAGTCATGCCCGTAGAAGAAACCACCGTATCGCCTTATATTAATAAAGAACTTAGTTTATTAGAATTTAACAAACGCGTGTTAGCAGAAGCAAAAGACCCCTCCGTTCCGCTATTAGAGCGTTTAAAATATCTTTGTATTTCCAGTAGCAATATTGATGAATTTTTTGAAGTTCGCCTAGCAAGCCTATACGAACTTTCTGGCGACCCTGCTGCCAGAACCAAGCCTGACGGACAACCGCCTAGCCAAGTAATAAAAAAACTATCGGTTGAAGCCCATAAGATTATTGAAGATCAATATTTCACTTTAAACCATATTTTGATTCCTGCTCTAGAAAAAGAAAATATTCGTTTTTTACGCCGCAATCAATGGAATGAAAAACAAAAAGAATGGATTAGAAAATTCTTTTTAGAATCCTTACAACCGGTTTTAAGTCCAATTGGGCTTGACCCTTCACACCCCTTCCCACGGCTATTAAACAAAAGTTTAAACTTTATTGTCTCCCTCGAAGGAGAAGATGCGTTTGGTCGTTCCAACGGGCTGGCTATTGTGCAAGTTCCTCGCTCACTTCCTAGAATTATTCGCCTACCCGATGAAGCTACAGATGGTGAAAATGATTTTGTTTTCTTATCATCGATACTCCATTCCAATGTATCTAGTTTATTCCCTGGCATGACAGTAACTGGTTGCCACCAATTTAGGTTAACTCGTAACACCAACTTATTTATCGATGAAGAAGAAGTAGAAGATATAATGAGTGCCTTACAAGGCGAGCTGTCTTCTCGTGGCTATGGTGGAGCAATTAGGCTAGAGGTTTCTGACCAATGCCCTAAACACATGTATGAATTTTTGCTCGACCAGTTTAATATGGATAACGAGCAACTTTACCAAGTAAATGGTCCAGTTAACCTAATTCGTTTAACCTCTATACCCGACTTAACCAATCGTCCTGATTTACTATTTCCACCCTTTTCGCCCAAATTATTTAACCCTAAAAAGTCTAATAACGGCTCGATGAAACTATTAAACCGCAAAAAAACGCCAGAACATCTGTTTGAACGTATTGCTCGTAAAGACCTTTTAGTACACCACCCTTATGATTCTTTTGCCCCAGTAATTGAATTTTTAAAAACAGCATCTACCGACCCAAACGTACTGGCTATTCGGATGACCTTATATAGAATGGGCGAAAAATCTTCTATTATTAGCGCCCTAGAAAAAGCCGCCCGCAATGGCAAAGAAGTGACTGCCGTGGTAGAACTACGGGCACGCTTTGATGAAGACAACAACATATTCCAAGCAAACCGTTTACAAGACGCTGGGGTAAATGTGGTTTATGGCATAGTTGGCTATAAAACCCATGCCAAAATGATGCTAATTGTGCGTAAAGAAAAAGGGGTTTTAAAACGTTATGTGCATCTTGGAACGGGCAACTATCACCATGTTACCAGTCGTTTCTATACCGATTTTGGTTTATTTTCTGCCAACCAAAAACTAGCTGAAGATGTCAGCAAAGTATTCCAACAACTAACCAGCTTGGGGGACACCAAAGATTTAAACGTATTATTACAATCGCCCTTCACTCTAAAAAGTGGCATGATTGAACGAATTGAGCGAGAAGCGGAAAATGCACGTAAAGGATTGCCCGCACAAATCATTGCCAAAATGAACGGGCTAGAAGAAAAAGAAATGATTGACACGCTTTATGCCGCCTCACAAGCAGGGGTAAAAATAACCCTAATTGTGCGCGGAATTTGTAGTCTTCGCCCTGGCGTGAAAGATTTATCCGAAAATATTACCGTGCAAAGCATCATTGGTCGCTTTTTAGAGCATCACCGTGTTTATTACTTTTTAAATACTGGAAAAACCGCAGAATTATTCTGCTCAAGTGCCGACTGGATGCGACGCAACCTAAAGTCTAGAGTTGAAACCTGCTTCCCTATTTTAGACAAAAGCGTCTTTAAACAAGTTTTTGAAGAAGGATTAAGTATCTACCTAAAAGACAACATGAATACCTGGCTTCTTCAGTCTGATGGCAGTTATATTAAAAAAGAAAATGATGAAGCTGATTTTTCTGCCCAACAGTGGTTAATAAATAAATACTCATAAAGAGAGATGCAATCCATTATGCAAACCAATATTATTAAAGACCAGAACCTCTATGCCGCCATTGACTTAGGTTCTAACAGCTTTCACATGATAGTGATTCACTATGATGGTCAAGAAATTCAAGTGATAGACAAGCATAAAGAAATGATACGCCTACGTTCAGGGCTAGACAAAGATGGTAACCTGACCGAACTTGCTTTTAACAAAGCAATGGCTTGCCTAAAGAAAATGGGGGATTTGATTAAAAAAGTGCCTGCTAGCCAAGTTAAAGCAGTTGGCACTAGCACCTTACGTAGTGCTAAAAACAGCAAGCTCTTCCTAGAAAAATCCTACCAAGCACTAGGACACAAAATACAAATAATTTCAGGCGAAGAAGAAGCACACTTAATCTACCAAGGCGTAAGCCAAGACTTACTTAATAACGATAAAAAACGTTTTGTTATGGACATAGGCGGAGGAAGTACCGAATATATTTTAGGAAAAAACAAACACCATCACCACCTAACTTCTATTGAAATGGGCTGTGTACGAATGACCCAACAGTTTTTTGGAGAAGGCTTAATAACCGACAAAAACATGAATAAAGCCATTGAACATTGTCGCCAACTACTTCACCCACATAGCCACAAATTACTAGCAAAAGGCTGGGAAGAAACCATTGGTGCATCAGGTTCCATCAAATCTATTGGCAAAATACTACAAGAAAACGAACTAACTCAAGGCGAAATTACCCTTGCAGGCATGCTAACAATTTGTGATAAGTTAATAGCCGCAGGTTCAGCAGAATTAGCAGTTAAACAAGGGTTAAAAGGCTTAAAAGAAGAACGGATTCCCGTTTTTGCAGGCGGATTAAGTGTGCTAATAGCCTCTTTTTATGAACTAAATATCAAAAGCATGCAAGTATCATCAAGTGCCTTACGAGAAGGGCTTATTTACGACATGCTAGAAGAG
>CAZZKU010000149.1:0-3421 GCA_964654635.1 uncultured Piscirickettsiaceae bacterium
GCTCGAAATTTTAACACAACCAACAGCTATTTATCCTAAATACTGGAAACCATTTAAATGGAATTTTAAAAATTACAGTAACTTTTGAACTATTCTCTAAAAATAATACACGCCTCTTAAAGACACCAAGTCATCTTGCTTATAAACTTGATACCAAGAATTGTCATTGCCTACGTTGGTTAGCCAACGTCCTGTTAGCTCTAGCTTCCAATTATCGCCGATTCTACGTGATGCTTCTAAGCTCCATAATTGAGATCCATCATCTAAATCAAAGATATTGCCTATTAATAATTCTGTTGATTGTTGATCATTTAAAACCAACCTTAAACCAGTCATCCAGTCATTTTGAAAGGGCGTTAGGGCTTGCCAGTCATCGTACATATATTCAGCAATTAAACCGAGGTCAATTGCTGAGTTGAACAAGCCAACAAAAGTATATTCAAGCCCTGCCACTCCAGCAAAAGACTGCTTTTTACTAAAGTCTGCTTGGTGGCTATCTCTGGCTAATAACTCTAGTTTCAGTAGCATATCGCCCAATATGTACTGACTATCTAGCCCGTATTGCCGTGTTTGTACATAGACTGGTACTAGCTCAACCTGACCGTTGCTAACTTTTGGGGTTAAAATAGGCATTCTTTGTGTGCCATGAAAGGTGCTTAGCCCAATGTCTAAATCAGCGTAACTTTGCCCCCATCTTAGGGCAAAATCAACCTGCTTTTTTCCTGATTTACTTTGGTAAATGACTTTATCTTTTGCTACAACAGGGTTAATTCTAGGACGTGCTTCTGCTCCTAAAAAATCCATTTCTCGAAAATAAGGCAACACAAATAAATCAAGTGTACCCCAATCTTTAATTAACTTGCCCTGCACCATTGGCTGCCCTAGCCTGGCTTCATTGTCTAAAGATTCTACCCAATCTACTTGGTTAATGGTGTCCACTAAATTGCGTGACTCTGTCGTTCCCCAAAACACCTTGCCAATGCCTAGGTTAAATTCCCAGTCTTCGGCATAATGATTTAGCATCAGCTCTCTAACATCAACATGGGTTCGGCTAGTTGATTGAGCATCATAACGATAGAATAACTTGGCGTTAATTTCTTGGTTATCGTTAATTGCGTGGTAGAACTCTGGTTCTATTGTTGCTGAAAAGTATTTACTTTTCTGTTCCGTGTATTTTGGCTGTTGGAAGAACAATAAGGATTCTGCCGAAACCTTGCCTTGAAACTCTACCGCAAAGGCTTGAAAGGCTAAAATCGCCAGGGGTGGTAGTAAAATAGCTCTTAAAACAACGGTTTTAAGGCTTTTTTGATTAAAATAATTCATTTTTAACGCATTCGGCTTAACTTGCTTTTATTAAAATCGGCATCTTTTAAGCCTGTATTAAATTGATAGTCACTAAATATCAATTCTGACACTTTACCCGTTTGGTGATTGGTCATCAGCATATTACCTGCTCGCCAATACTTACCAAGGTACTGTTGATAGTCAGACATAACTAGCGTTTTTAACAAGGCATTTCTGCGGTCATAAAAATCTATTTTAATTGGACGATATTCTTTGGTATCTAGCCAAATAATTTGCTTGGTGTAACCACTATGTTCATCAGTTGGAAACCTTGCCATTTTGAAGCAATTCATGCCATCTCCACAAGCTTCTTCTGCTAAAAACTTATAGGTATATTTAGCCACTTCTTGCGAGCTTAAATCTTCAAACGCAAATTCACTACCCATAAATGGACCTGATTTATTACGCGAGCTAATTCGCTTTACTCGTTTTAATGCGGGTAAATATAACCATTGGTCATCAGGCTTATCAACATAGCTAAAGGTCAAAAGTACCGTGCCACGTACATCACGAGGCTTGTCAAAAATGATCATTGACTTGTCACCATCGCCCACGACCTCTAAGGTCTTGGTACGAATTTCTCGTACACTGGTAGCTCCTTGCTTATTCTTTAAAATCATTTTCATGTTAGCAGTACTGTCTCCCCAACCTTGGTCACGAGCATCTGCTTCAAGAGCAATTTCTAAGCCTCTTTCTTCTGCACTTTGAGCATAAGCTAAGTTGAAGCTAATTAGTAAAACCGCACCCACTATTCCATTAAAAAATTTATTTTTTAGCATTTAAAATATCTCCTGATTTTTTGTTTTCTTCTTTATCTTTATCCAAAATCAACAATAAAGCGGGTAAAAATAAGAAATCGATGATTAAGGCAGCGGCAATGGTAATTGCCATTAACAAACCTGTTTGTTGGTTTGCTAAAAAACTAGACATCGATAAGAAACCGAAACCAACTACCAACACCACGGTTGTCACCCATAAAGCATGTCCAACCGTACTAAAGGCATAGCGAATAGCCTGCTCTGTACTAAATCCTTTTTCTCGTTTGGCTCTTAAATATTTACTTAAAAAATGCACGGTATCATCAACCACGATACCAATTGAGATAGCAAATACAATAGAGGCTGCCATTCCCAATGTACCTACCGCTAGCGCCCAAATACCAATAGCGGTTATCACGGGGGTTAAATTAGGCACTAGGCTAATAATACCCAACTTTACCGATTTTAATGCAAATAACAGTATTAATGAAATCAATATTAAGGCGGTAATAGAACCAACCATCATTTGCTCGATATTACGCATGGTAATATTGGAAAACATTAAAGCGGTACTACTGCCAATAGTGTGCATATGATTAGGTGTATTTTCAACCAGCCAGTTTTCGGCTTTCACATTAAAATCAAGCAACTCCATCGTGCTTAAATCGCCTAAAGTAACGGTAAGTTTCGTTGCCGATTTATCAACATTTATTTGGTTATTTAAGTCTAATCCATAAGGTAAAGACATTTCATATAACAACAAATACTGTGCCGACAACTCCCTATCTTCAGGAATTTTATAAAAACTCTCATCATCACCGTGCAAATTCTTGTTTAAACGTTTCATGGTATCGCTAATACTACTAACATGCACCACTTCTGGTTGTGCTACTAGCCATTGTTTAAATTCATCTAGTTTTGCCATGAACTCAGGTTCATTAATACCTTGCGAACGATTGCCTTCTGCATCTTCTGCCGCTTGAATTGAATAAAATATAGTATTAATGCCCGTTAAATTGTCAATAATATAATCTGAATCTACTCGAAACTGAATAGATTCATCAAAATATTCGACAAAATTATCATCTATCACCATTTTAGGAATCATCGCTGCCAACAAACCAATCACAATAATAGAGCCAATAAACAACAGCTTGTATTTGGCTATTACAAAGTCAGCCAGTTTTTCCATTAAATCTTGATGATTAGGATCTAAGTTCTGCTTCACTTTAACTGGCATCACACTCATCCAAGCAGGTAGAAAGCTAAGGGAAAATATTAAGGCAAACATCACCCCAAAAGCGGTTAAGTTACCTAGG
>CAZZKU010000150.1:0-3370 GCA_964654635.1 uncultured Piscirickettsiaceae bacterium
CTATACTTCAGCTAAATCACCTTTTTCTTCAAGCCACTTTTTACGGTCGGGTGAACGTTTTTTGGCTAGCAACATATCCATAATTGGAATGGAGTTTTCTGCATCTAAACTTAAACGAACCAGTCTTCTTGAGTCAGGTAGCATGGTGGTTTCTCTTAACTGTGAAGGGTTCATTTCACCCAAGCCTTTAAAGCGAGTTACTTGAATTTTTCCTGGCAATTTATCTGCGGTTATTCGTTTTACTATCCCTTCTCGTTCGGCTTCATCTAGGGCATAAAAGACCCGTTTACCCACATCTACTCTATACAATGGAGGCATCGCCACATATACATGTCCTTGTTCGACCAAATCTGGAAAATGCTTTACAAATAATGCACAAATTAAGGTGGCAATGTGGGCTCCATCAGAATCGGCATCTGCCAAAATACAAACTTTACCGTAACGCAAACCACTTAAATCTTCCGAGGTGGGGTCAACCCCGATAGCGACACTGATATCATGTATTTCTTTAGAGGCTAGCACTTGCGAAGAATCGACTTCCCAAGAGTTTAAAATCTTGCCTCTTAATGGCATAATCGCTTGGAAATTTTTATCGCGTGCTTGTTTGGCTGAACCACCAGCTGAGTCCCCTTCCACTAAAAACAGTTCGGTTAAACTAATATCCGATTCGGTACAATCGGCTAATTTACCTGGCAAAGCGGGGCCTGATGTTATTTTTTTACGGGTTACTTTCTTGGCTTTTCGATTACGATTTTGGGCGTTATTAATCACAATTTCAGCAATTTTTTCAGCTATTTCGGTATGCTTATTTAGCCATAAACTAAAGTGGTCTTTTACCACACCTGAAATAAATGGTACACATTCTCGTGATGACAACCTTTCTTTGGTTTGTCCTGCAAATTGAGGGTCACGTATTTTAGCAGATAAGACAAAAGAGACATTTTGCCAAACATCTTCGGGTGTTACTTTGACCCCACGTGGTAGTAGATTACGAAACTCACAAAATTCTTTTATTGCCTCGGTCGTGCCTGCCCTTAGTCCATTAACATGCGTACCGCCTTGTGGGGTTGGAATAAGGTTTACATAGCTTTCTAATACGGGTTCTTGCCCTGTTTCTAATAGCCAAGACATGGCCCAAGATACGCCTTCGTTTTCAGCTATTACTTCGCCAACATAGCTTTCTAAGGGAACTTTATCTTGCCCATCTAAGGCTTGGTTTAGATAATCTCGTAAACCATCTTGATAACACCATTCGGTAGTTTCATTTTTAACTTCATCAGTAAAAACAATTTTTAACCCTGGGCTAAGCACCGCTTTTGCTCTTAATAAATGGGTTAAACGACCCAGTGCATATTTGGTTGAATCAAAAAAAGAAGGATCAGGCCAAAAGCGTAACATGGTGCCGGTATTCTTTTTACCAACCTTGCCTACTAGCTCTAAAGGCTCAACCAAATCACCATTTTCAAAAGCTATTTTATATTTAGCGCCGTCACGCTTAATTTCAATTTCAACTCGTGAAGACAAGGCATTTACCACGGAAATACCCACGCCATGTAACCCGCCTGAAAAAGAATAGGCTTTATTAGAAAATTTTCCGCCCGAATGGAGTTTGGTTAAAATAACCTCAACACCCGGTACGCCCTCTTCAGGGTGAATATCAACGGGCATACCGCGCCCATCATCCTCTATCGACATTGAACCATCTTTATAGTGAATAACAGTTATTTCACTAGCAAATCCCGCAATAGCTTCATCAACAGAGTTATCAATAACCTCTTGTGCTAAATGGTTCGGACGAGTGGTATCTGTATACATACCTGGACGTTTTCTAACTGGGTCTAAACCCGTTAAAACTTCAATTTCGGCAGCATTATATTGTTCAGACACGTGGAAAACTCCTTAAAAAGGGGGCACCCCTGGCGATTTTAGGCTTTTTAGCATTATTTAAAAGCCTTTAAACATGATAAAGCTCAATATTTATTTAAATTGAATTAAGTTATTAAACCTTACTTTTGGTATATTACTAGAAATATTAAAATGATTCCAACCCCAAACTAGGTTAAATTTATGCCAAATCGAGATTACCATAACCAACGACGCGATTATAACGCTCAACCACTATCTAAGTCGGCATTAAATAGATGTCCTTTTAGCGAGTTTTCTCTGTGGATGGATAGAGCCGAACAAAACAAATCAATTAAAGACCCCACTGCAATGACGCTTGCCACGGTAGGTACAAATGGTCAGCCACACGCAAGAATTGTTTTACTAAAAGATTTTTCTTTGCAGGGGCTGGTTTTTTATACACATTATCAAAGTCAAAAAGGTCAAGATTTAGCCAACCAACCTAAAGCATCAGTCAGTTTTTTTTGGCCTGAACTGGATCAACAAATTCATATTGAAGGCGTAGTTGAAAAAGTCGAACGAGAACAGTCCAAAGCTTATTTTAATAGTCGCCCAATAGATAGCCAGCTTGCCGCTAGCATATCTAACCAAAGCCATGAAATTGCCAGCCGAGCAGAATTAGAAAGTTTGATGGTTAAAGCTACTTTAGAACATAAAAACAACCAAGAGCAAACTATACCTTTGCCAGAACACTGGGGCGGTTATCGTTTAGTGCCTAATAAATTTGAGTTTTGGCAAGGTCGTCCTAACCGATTACACGACCGATTAGTCTATACTTCCAAAGATAGTATTTGGCAAATTAAACGCTTAGCTCCTTAAATTTTATGGTCAAATTAAAATCATTAGTTAGCCAACCTAGTTGGCAAAGCGTATTAGCCAATGAGTGGCAAAAGCCATATCTTAAACAACTAGAAAGTTTTTTAACGAGCGAGTTAGAACATAAAACAATTTTACCTAGCCAATCGAATTGGTTTAATTGTATTAACAGTGTGCCTTTTCAGCAGGTTAAGGTAGTTATTTTAGGGCAGGACCCTTATCCAAATATTGGCGACGCTCATGGCTTAAGTTTTTCAATTGAAAATCCTCAACAGAAACTACCCAAGTCTTTATTTAATATATTTAAAGAACTAGAAACTGATTTAGGCATTAATCATTTTCAAAATGGCAACTTACAAGGCTGGGCGAATCAAGGCGTGTTGCTATTAAACAGTGTCTTGACTTTAGAAGCTGGCAAACCCCATAGTCATCAAAAACAAGGTTGGGAAATTTTTACTGATAAAATTATTCAACAGCTTTCCGCACAAATACCCTACTGCGTGTTTATACTTTGGGGCAAACCTGCTCAAGCTAAACTTAAGCTAATTGACACAGATAAACATGGAACAATAATTTCCCCACACCCCTCACCTTTATCAGCATATCGTGGGTTTTGGAACAGCAAACCTTTTTCTAAAACAAATATTTT
>CAZZKU010000151.1:0-3356 GCA_964654635.1 uncultured Piscirickettsiaceae bacterium
TCCAATCTTTGGTAATTCCTAAACGAATTCCAATCGGATGTACTTTTTGACCCATTCCGATTCTCCTTACTTATCGCCGACAATGACTGTGATATGACTTGTACGCTTAAGAATTCTATTCCCGCGCCCCTTAGCTCTTGCTCGCATGCGTTTCATAATAGAACCTTCATTTACATAAGCAGAAGTTACCTTCAACTCATCTATATCAGCCCCTTCATTATTTTCAGCATTGGCTATAGCAGAGTTAAGAACTTTACTAATTAACTTAGCAGCTTTCTTATCACTGAACATTAAAATATTAACAGCTGTTTCCACATCCTTACCACGGATCATGTCCGCAACTAAACGTGCTTTTTGCGCCGAAATACGAGCGAATTTATGTGTTGCACTTACTTGCATATTAACTCCCCTTATCTCTTAGCTTTTTTATCAGCTGAATGACCACGATAAGTACGAGTCATTGAAAATTCACCTAGCTTATGCCCAACCATATTTTCAGAAATGAAAACTGGGATATGCTCTTTACCGTTGTGAACTGCGATTGTCAAACCAATCATATCTGGAAGAATCATTGATCTTCTAGACCATGTTTTGATTGGACGTTTATTACCAGATTCTTGCGCCTCTATCACCTTCTTAACTAGGTGATGATCTACAAAAGGTCCTTTTTTAACTGAACGTGGCATTCTAGTCCTTCCTTATTTACTGTTTCTACGACGTACAATCATTTTATCTGTACGTTTATTACTACGAGTTTTCTTACCTTTGGTTGGAACACCCCACGGAGTAACTGGGTTACGACCACCAGAAGTACGACCTTCACCACCACCGTGCGGGTGATCAACTGGGTTCATAGCAACACCACGTACGGTAGATCTAACACCTCTCCAACGCTTAGCACCAGCTTTACCTAGTTTACGAAGAGCATGCTCCGAGTTTCCAACTTCGCCAATAGTCGCTCTACATTCAGCCAAAATTTTACGCATCTCACCTGAACGAAGCTTAACTAAAACATAAGCACCATCTTTACCTGCTATTTGAACTGATGCACCTGCACTACGCGCAATTTGAGCACCTTTACCAGGCCTCATCTCTAACGCATGGACAATAGTTCCTACAGGAATATTTCTTAACGGCAATGCGTTACCAGGTTTAATCGAGACATTTTCGCCTGACTCAACCGCTGCACCAGCCATTACATTCTTAGGAGCAACGATATAACGCCTCTCACCATCCGCATATTTCAATAATGCAATGTGAGCTGAACGATTAGGATCATACTCTAAACGCTCAACAACAGCAGGAACGCCATCTTTATCACGTTTAAAATCAATCATACGATAATGTTGCTTATGCCCACCACCATGATGACGAACTGTAATTCTACCGTTATTATTACGTCCACCAGACTTCGATTTCTTTTCTAACAATGCTGAAAACGGCTTACCCTTATGAAGAGTAGGATCAACAATACTAACTACGAAACGTCGCCCAGGAGAAGTTGGTTTTGCTTTTTTAATAATAGCCATGATAAACCCTCTTATTCTGCGCCAACAAAGTCAATTTCTTGACCAGGGGCTAAGCGAACAATCGCTTTTCTAATATCATTACGCTTTCCAACACGACCCTTAAAGACTTTTTTCTTGCCCTTAAGATTGATCATATTTACAGACTGAACCTTAACATCAAACAAGCTTTCAACAGCTTGCTTTACTTCTGGCTTAGTTGCATCAGGAATAACTCTAAATACATATTGATCCGAAGCATCCGCCATAATAGCCGATTTTTCCGACACATGAGGTGCCAATAACACTTTTAAGATACGCTCTTTATTCATGCTAAGTTCTCCTCAATTTTCTTAACTGCCGCTTGTGTAACAACAACAGATTGGAAACCAACAAGACTAACTGGATCCAATGACTTTACATCACAAACACCAGCAGAATATAAATTACGACTTGAAAGGTACAAATACTCATCGAACCCTTCTGTCACAATCAACACATCTTTAACATCTAAATTAGATATTTTAGATTTAAATTTCTTAGTCTTTGGTGCATCAATCTTAAAATCGTCAACAACAATTAAACGACCTGTACGTGCAAGCTCAGAGAAAATAGATCTCATTGCACCACGATACATTTTACGATTAACTTTTTGAGAGAAATCACGATTATGCCCAGGAAAAGCACGTCCACCACCAACCCAAATAGGACTACGTGATGTACCTGCTCTTGCTCTACCAGAACCCTTCTGCGCCCATGGTTTAGCACCACCACCTCTTACTGCTGCTCTATTTTTTTGTGCTTTCGTGCCTGAACGGCCACCAGCCATATATGCAGTAACAACTTGATGCACAAGTGACTCATTAAACTCAACGTTAAAAACGCTTTCGTCAACTTGAACCGCACCAGCTTCTTTACCGCTTGATAATTCGATTAATTTTAAATCCATCATGCTCACCTTACTTAACTGCCTTACGAACAATAACAGTACTACCATTTGCTCCAGGGATCGCACCTTTAATTAAAAGCAAAGAATTTTCCACATCAACCTTAACTAAATCTAAGTTTTGAGTGGTTTGCTGAACAGAACCCATATGTCCTGACATCTTCTTACCTTTAAATACGCGACCTGGAGTCTGGTTTTGACCAATTGATCCGTTAGAACGGTGAGAGATTGAGTTACCGTGAGTTGCATCTTGCATCATAAAATTATGACGCTTAATACCACCTTGAAAACCCTTACCTTTTGTTGTACCAGTTACATCAACTTTTACAACATCAGCCATTCTTTCTACTGTAATCTCAGACCCTGGCTCTAAACCCTCTGCTTCTGAAGAACTCGACAAACGGAACTCCCACAAACCAAGACCCGCTTCAACACCTGCTTTTGCAAAATGCCCTGCTTCCGGCTTAGATACACGACCAGCGTGCTTTTTCCCCCTTGTAACTTGAACAGAGTCATAACCATCCACCACGCCTGTTTTAATTTGAGTAACGACATTAGCCGCCACTTCAACAACAGTTACAGGAGTTGAAACACCATTTTCTGTAAATATACGAGTCATACCAACTTTGGTACCAACAACACCTATACTCATAATGTTTACCTCATTATTTTTATTAAATTAGCCATTACGATTGATGACCAATAATTACTTACTGAAGCTCTAATTGAACATCCACACCAGCCGCTAGATCCAACTTCATCAACGCATCAACAGTTTTATCAGTTGGGTCAACAATATCTAACAAACGCTTATGAGTACGCAATTCGTACTGATCACGAGCATCTTTATTTACGTGTGGAGAAATCAATATAGTAAAACGCTCTTTACGAGTAGGCATAGGAAT
>CAZZKU010000152.1:0-3342 GCA_964654635.1 uncultured Piscirickettsiaceae bacterium
TAAGGTGTTCAGCAAAATTTCCTGCTATACCAAATATGGGTATTTTTTTTAATGTTTCGGTGCTAAATTTCATGTTTTATGCAAAGGTCTTAATCAGGTTTAGTAAAGCAAGTTTTGGAACTGTTGGCGGTAGTGGTTTACAATTTCTGGCTGGTCTTCTTGCAATAAAGAAAATAAAGCAATCAGCTCCTTTTGTGGCGTACCATTTTTAAAATCTCGGTTACTGACAAATAGCTTTAATAAACTTTGAATACCCTTCTCTACTTGGTCGTGAAGCATTAAAAAGGCAAACAATCCGTAAAGTGCTTCACTGTCTTCTGGGTTTTCTTGTAAACGTTTTTGAATAGTATTAATGTCGCCGACTTCTGCAATAATAGAGGTATAGTTAAATATGGCAATTAAGCTTTTGCCTTGCTTGGACTCTTTGGCAACATCGGGTAGTTTGGCTATTAAATCGTTGGCTTTATCAATATCGCCAGATTGAAAATACATTCTAACTAAATCTAAGTGAACCTTAAAATTGGTATTGTCTGCTTCATAGGCTTTACCTAGCAACTTGATGGTTGCATCCATTTCGCCATTTTCAAAAGCAACTTGTGCTTGAGCACGAAATTCTTCAGAAGCGTCAGGAACCATAAATTCTTCTAAAGCGGCTAGATAAGTTTCTTCTGTTTGTATGCCTTCAAGCTCTTTTACCGTTTCGCTTTTGACGATAATTCGACAGACAAATTTTTGTTCAATGCCAAATTTTTCAGCAATTCGGGTTTCTTTTTTGCTGTTTACTTTGGCTAAAATAAAACGCCCCGATAATTTTTCGGCTAGTTTTTCTAGTATGTTAAGCGTTTTTTCAATAGCGGGGTCATTCGGTTGCCAAAAAGCAACTAAAACAGGAAAATGTTCAGAATTATGAAACACCATATCTTCTAAGTTGGTGTTGTCTATATCTAAAATCATGGTTTTATTCATGCGGTTTTCCTTGATGAATTTTGTTTTGCGATTATTGTACCGTTATTCAGCCAATTTTTTTAACTGATAGAGTAATTCATGTGCTTGTTTTGGGGTTAAATCATCGGGTGATAAATCTTGGATGATTTGTTGTAGTTCATCTAATTTAGGGTTTTCTGGCTCTAAGTTACCAAACATATCTGTTTGTATCTTAATTTGTCCTTGCCCTTGTCCTTGCTGTTCTAGTCGAGTTAGGTGTTGTTTTGCCTGTGCAATAACCTGCTTGGGTACACCCGCTAGGGCGGCAACTTGTAAACCATAGCTTTGTGAGGCTGAACCATCTTTTACCTGGTGTAAAAAAACAATTTTATGTTCATGTTCTATGGCGGTTAAATGGATGTTGATGGTGTTGTTAAATTGTTCTGCCAAACTGGTTAGTTCAAAATAATGGGTGGCAAATAAACAATAGGCTTTTACTTTGGTTGCTAGTTGTTCGGCAATCGCCCAAGCTAATGATAGACCATCAAAGGTAGAAGTTCCTCTGCCTACTTCGTCCATTAATATTAAAGATTCTGCGGTGGCATTGTGCAAAATATTAGCCGTTTCGGTCATTTCTACCATAAAGGTTGAACGTCCTGAAGTTAGGTCATCAGATGCACCTATTCGGGTGAATATTCTATCAATAGGGCCTAAAATAGCTTTGCTTGCGGGGACGTAAGAACCCATATAAGCCATAATGGCAATTAAAGCAGTTTGACGCATATAGGTCGATTTTCCGCCCATATTCGGCCCGGTAATAATTTGTAATTGGCGTTGTTGATTAAAACAAACATCGTTGGCAATAAAAGCTTCTTTAGAAACGGCTTCTACGGTTAAATGCCGTCCTTGTTCTATGACCATCCCTGGCGATTTTTGCAGTTGCGGGCGGGTTAAATTAAGATTAATTGCTTGAAAGGCTAAGTTAACCAATACATCTGTTTCAGCTATTGCACTGGCAGTTTTTTGGAGCGGGTTTAAATGTTGATTTAGCTTCTCTAATAATTGTTGATACAGTTCTTTTTCTCTGGCGAGTGCTTTTTCGTTAGCACTTAACACTTTGTCTTCAAAGTCTTTTAACTCTGGAGTAATGTAGCGTTCTTGTGCTTTTAAAGTTTGGCGGCGTTGGTAGTCTAACGGTACTTTTTCGGATTGAAGTTTACTTACCTCAATATAGTAACCGTGTACACGGTTATAGCCTACTTTTAATGAGCTAATGCCTGTGCGTTCTTTTTCTCTTTTTTCGAGGGCTAATAAATAATCGCCCGCTTGGTTTTTTAAGTTTCGCAGTTCATCTAAAGTTTTATCGTAACCTTCGGCAAACACACCGCCGTCGCGCATTAGCATGGGGGGAGATTCAACAATGGCATTTTCTAATTGGGCGGATAGTTCTGGGTAGTTTGATAGTTGTGCTGATAATTGTTGCCATTTTTCAGAGGCGTTGTTTTGTGTAATCTGTTGTAGTATATTTTGTAATTTAGGGCATTGTTTTAAGGACTTGCCTAAATGTAACAAATCTCTTGGGCGGGCAGAATATAAAGCCACTCGGCTAAGTATTCGTTCTAAGTCGCCAATCGGTTTTAATTCAGTTTGTAGCTCTTCAACTAAGTGCTGTGCTAAGCAACTTTGTATAGCATCTAATCGTTGGTTTAAAATCTGGTTATTTCTAAGCGGTTGGTTTAGCCAACGGTTTAGCAAACGACTGCCCATTGCGGTGCTGGTTTTATCTAAAATAGAAAACAGTGTGTTTTGTTCACTGCCATCACTTAGGTTGGTGTCTAGCTCTAAATTACGCCTACTGATAGCATCTAAAACCAGTGTATCGTTAGTTTGGTAGGTGTGTAGGCTGAAAACATGCTCTAATTTATTGTGCAACATGGCTTGCGCATAATGCACGATAGCCCCAGCGGCACTAATAATTTCGGTTTTATCTTCACAACCATAAGCGGCTAAATCTTGAGTGCCAAAAAGTGTAGTTAAACGAGTTTTACAAGCACTATTTTCAAAGTGCCAACTAGGGTAGGGGGTCACCCCTGGCGATTTTAGGGTTTTTGGGGGTAAATTCTGCATGAATAAAGCATCATCAGGCATTAATAATTCAGCAGGTTTTAAACGTTCAAGCTCGGCAGTGAGTTGGCTAATGTTTTCAAGCAAGCAAGCTTCAAATCTTCCGCTTGCCACGTCCATGTAAGCTAAACCATAAGCTATACCATCGTTAGAATAAATAGCCGCTAATAAGTTTTCTTGCTTGTCTTCTAGTAAAGCATCTTCAACCAAAGTGCCTGGAGTAATTATTCTAACCACTTTTCGTTCAACAGGACCTTTTGCCGTGGCAGGGTCGCTAACCTGTTCACAAATAGC
>CAZZKU010000153.1:0-3337 GCA_964654635.1 uncultured Piscirickettsiaceae bacterium
TACGACCTGTCAGTTTGACGGGTCGTTTGCGTATTTACAGAAAAGAAATTATGAGTCAAAAAAATACAAAACAAGCAGGTTCAAGTTCTTCAGTAGAATCATTTAAAAACTATTCCGCTCTTTTTATATTGGCGGCAAGTATTGTGGGCTATTATATCTTTAGTGATATCCATGCGGTACTAAGAGTTTTAGGCATACTTGCTGGTGTTGCTCTATCTATTTTTGTTTTTTATCAGTCGGAGAAAGGTCGTTCTTGGTTTAAGTATCTTTCAAGTACCCAAAAAGAAGTAAAACAAGTAATTTGGCCAACTCGTCAGGAAACAACTCAGATGACTTTGATTGTGTTTGTAGCGGTTATTGTTATGAGTATTTTCTTGTGGTTGGTAGATATGTTCTTTTTATGGGGCGTTAAGCTTTTGACTGGTCAGGGGGGCTGATATGGCACAAAGATGGTATGTGGTTCACGCTTATTCTGGATATGAGAATAAAGTCAAAACAGCAATTATTGAATATGTGGAAAGAGCGGGTCTTGGTGAAAGCTTTGGCAAGATTTTAGTTCCTTCAGAAGAAGTTGTTGAAATTCGTGACGGTAAAAAAAGAACGTCAGAAAGAAAGTTCTTTCCTGGTTATGTTTTGGTGCAGATGGAGATGTCAGAAGAATCTTGGCACTTGGTTAAGTCTGTTCCTCAGGTAATGGGTTTTATTGGCGGGACGTCAAATCGTCCAGCTCCAATTTCACAAAAAGAAGTTGATAATATTTTGCAGAAAGTTTCTGACGGAGTTGATAAGCCAAAACCTAAGGTTGTTTATGAGCCTGGTGAAGTGGTGCGAGTTGTTGATGGTCCGTTTAATGACTTTGAGGCTGTGGTAGAAGAGATAGATTATGATCGTAATAAGTTGAAAGTTTCAGTGCTTATTTTTGGTCGTTCAACCCCTGTTGATTTAGAGTTTACTCAAGTCGAAAAAAGTTAAATAAATTTATTTTGTAGTTATTCGGTATTTTTTGAATACTATGTTTTTTAAACCCCTGGGGAGCTGAAAGGCGTTTGACCCACAAGGAGTAAGATATGGCAAAAAAGATAAGTGCCTATATTAAATTGCAAGTGCCTGCTGGTGCTGCAAACCCTAGCCCGCCTGTTGGTCCTGCTTTAGGTCAGCATGGTGTTAATATCATGGAATTCTGTAAGGCGTTTAATGCTCAGACTCAAAGTCTTGAGAAAAACATGCCTATTCCTGTTGTTATTTCAGTGTTTAGTGATAAAAGTTTTACTTTTGTTACAAAAACACCGCCAGCTTCTATTTTGCTAAAAAAAGCAGCGGGTATTCAAAAAGGTTCTGGTATTCCGAACATGGAAAAAGTGGGAACGGTTACACGTGCACAACTAGAAGAAATTGCAACCACTAAAATGGCTGATCTTAGTGCTAACGATATGGATGCCGCAGTGAAAATCATTTCTGGCTCTGCTCGTAGCATGGGCTTGAATGTAGAAGGGTAATAGATATGGCTAAATTAACAAAAAAACAAAAAGCATATGCTGACAAGATTGTTGCTGAAAAAGCATATAACGCAGTAGAGGCTTTTGCTCTAGTGTCTGAACTGGCAACCTCTAAGTTTGTTGAATCAATTGATGTTGCGATTAGACTGGGGATAGATCCTAAGAAGTCTGACCAGGTTGTACGTGGTGCAACGGTTATGCCTAACGGAACAGGTAAAGATGTTCGTGTTGCGGTATTTACCGGTGAAGCAAATGCACAAGCCGTAAAAGATGCTGGTGCAGAGTTTGTTGGTATGGAGGAACTTGCTCAAGAAGTTAAAGGCGGCATGATGGATTTTGATGTTGTTGTTGCTTCTCCTGATGCGATGCGTGTTGTCGGTATGTTGGGTCAAGTATTGGGTCCTCGTGGTCTTATGCCTAACCCTAAGACTGGTACAGTAACGCCTGATGTTGTTGGTGCGGTAAAGCGTGCTAAGTCTGGTCAAGTTCGTTTTAGAGCGGACAAGGCTGGTATTGTTCATGCGCCAATCGGTAAGGTTGGGTTTGAGCCTGAAAAATTAGTAGAAAACCTACAGGCTTTAATTGAAGAATTAAATAAAGCTAAGCCAGCAGCTGCAAAAGGTACTTATTTGAAAAAAGTATCTGCTTCTAGCACAATGGGTCCAGGAATTAACTTAGACCTTTCTAGCTTGTAAGAATTTTTTAACCCGCTTTTTGGTGGGTTAAGAATGCGAAATGGGACTCCTTAAATCAAAAGTTCTTGATTGAGTGAGCACCCATCGCAGACCGTAGGTGAGCGAATGGTTCGCTCTTAATTTTTTTGCCTACGTAGATGGAAGGGCTTGTTTATACAAGTCGAGTTGGAGCTTATATGGCACTCAATATCGAAGATAAAAAAGCTGTTGTTGAACAGATTGCTGCAATGATTGCAGATGCAGGTTCAATGGTAGCTGCGGAATATCGTGGGTTGACTGTAGGGCAATTAACTGAGCTTCGTGCTACCGCTCGTGCCGCTAACGTTCAAATTCGTGTTGCTAAATGCACACTTGTTCGTCGTGCGGTTCAAGGAACAAAATTTGAAGACATGGCTGATAGTATGGTCGGACCTTTAATTTTTGCTTTCTCTGGTGAAGAATTAGGAAATGCCGCGCGTGTTTTCAAAGACTTTGCAAAAGCGAACGATAAGTTAGTTGTAAAATCGTTATCAATTGGTGAAGGTGTGTTAGATGCTTCTCATTTAAATACGGTTGCTGCATTACCTACCTATGATGAAGCAATTTCTAAGCTAATGTATGTAATGAAAGAACCATTTGCGAAAGTTGCACGTGGTCTTGTTGCAGTTAAAGAACAAAAAGAATCTGAAACAGCTTAGTTAATAAGTTACTTGATTCTAATAAGTGTTTTAAAGAAAATTTAAGGAAAATTTAAAATGGCAATTACAAAAGAAGATATTCTAGACGCAGTAGCTAACATGTCAGTAATGGAAGTTGTTGAGCTTGTTGAAGCAATGGAAGAAAAATTTGGTGTATCAGCGGCAGCAGTAGCTGTTGCTGGGCCTGCTGTCGATGACGCTGGGGGTGCTGATGAGAAAACTGAGTTTGATGTAGTTCTTACTGGTCAAGGCGAAAACAAAGTAGCAGCGATCAAAGCAGTTCGTGCAGCAACAGGTCTTGGTCTAAAAGAAGCTAAAGCAGCAGTAGAAAGCGTTCCTTTCGTAGTGAAAGAAGCGGCTCCTAAAGAAGAGGCTGAAGCTTTAGCTAAAGAGCTTACTGATGCAGGTCTTGTAGTAGAGGTTAAATAATAACTTTCTATAAGCCGCTTTAGAGCGAATAATGGGCTAG
>CAZZKU010000154.1:0-3310 GCA_964654635.1 uncultured Piscirickettsiaceae bacterium
TACTATTCTATAACAAACTTTTATAAGAAAGGGGGTTTTTATTAATAAAAAATGTCTTTCCTACCTTTTTAGAAGGGCATAAATATGGTACTTTAGTGAGGATATTATATTTAAGGAGAAATTCGTGTCTGAAAAAGTCATGATAGGAAAAGCGGAGGTTGATACTATTTCACAACTTTCTGCACTTAGCGTTGAAGAAAAAGAGATGGAAGTGGTTGCTGAAAAGTTGAGCAGTATTTTAGAGCTGTTTTCACAAATGGAAGCAGTGGATACTAGCGATGTTTTGCCGATGTCACACCCGCTTGATCAGGTGCAAAGGTTACGTGAAGATGTGGTGACCGAGGTTAATAGACGTGAAAAATACCAAAAACTAGCGCCGTCTTCGGCTAAGAACTTATATTTAGTTCCCCAAGTGATTGATTGAGATGTTAAAAGAAATGCATAGATTATCTATAAGACAAATGAGCGAACAGCTACAAGCTCGAACCCTAACCAGTGTCGAATTAACTCAGTATTATTTAGATAGAATTGAACAGTTTGACGGAAAATTAAACGCATTTATTACTGTTACGCCTGAATTGGCTATTGAAATGGCAAAAGAGGCGGATAAACGTTTAGATGCAGGTAAAGGTACGCTTTTAACAGGAATTCCGATTGCCCATAAAGATATTTTTTGTGTCGATGGCGTTAAAACCACCTGTGCATCAAAGATGTTAAGCAATTTTATAGCTCCTTATGATGCCAATGTGGTTGAAAAATTAAAAGCCGAAGGTATGCCTATATTGGGTAAAACCAATATGGATGAATTCGCCATGGGTTCCTCTTCTGAAAGTAGTTATTATGGTGCGACCAAAAATCCTTGGGATTTAAACGCCGTGCCAGGTGGTTCATCTGGTGGAGCGGCGGCGGTTATTGCGGCGGGTCTAGCGCCGATGGCAACCGGTACAGATACGGGGGGCTCTATTCGCCAGCCCGCTTCCTATTGTGGTATTACCGGTATTAAACCTACTTATGGTGCAGTATCACGTTATGGCATGATCGCCTACGCCTCTAGTTTTGACCAGGGCGGCCCCATGACCCGCAGTGCAGAAGACTCTGCCTGGATGCTCGATGCAATGGCAGGTTTTGATGAACGAGATTCAACCAGTTCAGAGTTGAAATTCAACTCCTGTTCAGACAAACTAAACAACTCTATTAAAGGGTTAAAAGTAGGCGTGCCTACAGAATACTTTGGTGAAGGTTTAGATGCAGGTGTTGCCAGTGTTATTAAAGATGCGATTGGCGAGCTTGAAAAACAAGGTGCTATTATTGTTGAGGTAACCTTGCCGAATACTAAATTAGCCGTGCCAGCATATTATGTACTTGCTCCTGCGGAAGCATCTTCTAATTTATCTCGTTTTGATGCGGTTCGTTATGGCTATCGTTGTGAAAACCCACAATCTTTGAAAGATTTGTATACCCGTTCGCGTAGCGAAGGGTTTGGTGAGGAAGTAAAAAGACGGATTATGGTCGGAGCTTACGCTTTATCAGCAGGTTATTATGATGCCTATTATTTAAAAGCACAGAAATTACGCCGCATGGTTCGTGATGATTTTAGTAATGCTTTTGAATATTGCGATATTATCGTTGGACCCGTTGCCCCTGATGTTGCCTTTAATATAGGTGAAAAATCGGATGATCCTATTAGTATGTACTTGGCAGATTTATACACCATTCCAGTTAATTTAGCAGGTATGCCAGCGATGTCTATTCCTGCTGGGTTTGTTAAAAATCGTCCAGTGGGCTTGCACTTAATTGGTAATTATCACAGCGAAGCAAAACTATTAAACGTAGCACACCAGTATCAACAACATACGGACTGGCATAACCAAATGCCAGAGGAGTATAAATAATGACTTGGGAAGCAGTAATTGGCTTAGAGATTCACGCTCAGCTAACCACAAAATCAAAAATATTTTCAGGCTCCTCTGTTGCCTATGGTGCAGAGCCGAATACGCAAGCAAACTTGTTAGATTTAGGCATGCCAGGGCAATTGCCGGTATTAAATAAAGCCGTTATTTCCAAAGCAATTAAATTGGGTTTAGCGATTGGAGCAAAGATAGGCAGACGTTCGGTATTTGATCGTAAAAACTATTTTTACCCAGATTTACCAAAAGGCTACCAAACCTCACAATTTACTTTTCCAATAGTCGATACAGGCGGAATTGTTGAAATTGAAGTGGACGGAAAAATTAAAAAAATAGGCGTAACTCGTGCCCATTTAGAAGAAGATGCGGGTAAATTAATCCATGGTATTTTACCAGGGCAAACAGGGGTAGATTTAAACCGTGCTGGCACAGCTTTGTTAGAAATTGTTTCAGAACCCGATATGAGTTCTTCCGCAGAGGCGGTTAGCTATGCCAAAAAAATGCACGAACTGGTACAGTTTTTAGAGATTTGTGACGGTAACATGCAAGAAGGTTCTTTTCGGGTAGATTCTAACGTCTCTATTCGTAAGCCTGGCGACCCGCTTGGCACACGAACCGAATTAAAAAACATTAACTCATTTAAGTTTATTGAAGCGGCTATTGAAATAGAAATAGAACGCCAAATAAAAATAATTGAATCGGGCGGGCGTATCGTACAAGAAACCCGCTTGTATGATGCTGATAAAAATGAAACTCGTTCTATGCGTGAAAAAGAAGAAGCTAATGATTATCGCTATTTTCCATGTCCAGATTTACTGCCTATCGTAATCACCGACGAAGATATTGAAAAAGTAAGAGCGGACATGCCAGAGCTAGCAGGAGAAAAAGTAATTCGTTATAGCGAAGAATTTGGTTTATCTGATTATGACGCAGGCTTATTAACCAGTTCAAGACAAACCGCAGAATATTTCGAAGCTCTAGTAGCTAAAACAAATAATGCCAAATTAAGTGCAAACTGGGTAATGGGTGAGCTTTCCAAAGCTTTAAACCAAAGTGGACTTGCTATTGAAAACTCCCCTGTTTCAGCCGATGCTTTAGCCGAATTGTTGGCAAGAATTGCAGACAATACTATTTCTGGAAAAATAGCCAAACAAGTGTTCGCAGATATGTGGCAAGGAAGGGGTTCGGCGGATGAAATAATTAAAGACCAAGGCTTAAAACAAATCACCGATTCTTCAGCGATTGAGGGTTTTATAGACGAAGTGTTAGCCAGCAATGGCAACCAAGTTGAAGCTTATAAAGCAGGGCAAGAAAAAATGTTTGGCTTTTTCGTCGGGCAGGTAATGAAAGCCTCAAAAGGACAAGCTAATCCAGCACAAGTAAATGAGCTTTTAAAGCTTAAA
>CAZZKU010000155.1:0-3261 GCA_964654635.1 uncultured Piscirickettsiaceae bacterium
CAGGCTACTTGTCTGACAATAAACTCATTAAGTCTTTCCCTGTCATGCTTGCTTGGTTTTTTTGATTTTTTTTATTATAAACTTGGTCTTGCAAAGCTTGTTTTTTGGCTTGTAAAGCAATGATTTTTTCTTCTATGGTGTTTGCCGTAATTAATTTATAAACAAATACCTCTTTGTTTTGTCCTATCCGATACGCCCTATCAGTGGCTTGATTTTCGACCGCAGGGTTCCACCAAGGATCGTAATGAATAACCGTGTCTGCTTCTGTTAAGTTTAGTCCGACTCCGCCAGCCTTTAAACTAATTAAAAAAACCGAAGTTTCACCATTTTTAAATTTTTCGATGGCTTGTTCACGCTTTTTGGTTTGTCCAGTTAACAAACTATACTTTATTTTAGCCTTATTAAATCGCTCTTCAATAATCCTTAACATCGATGTAAATTGCGAAAACAGAATAATTTTATGCCCGCCCTCAATCAATTCAGTGACTAAATCCATCAACAATTCTAATTTGGCCGAATTTTTTACTTTTTTAGCAGAATCAATTTTCACTAATCGTGGATCACAGCAAACTTGACGCAGTTTTAATAACGCATCCAAAATCATAATTTGCGATTTACCGATACCTTTTTCAGCCACCACATCACGAATTTTACTTTCCATCGTTAAACGAATTGTTTCGTATAAATTTGCCTGGTCTGGCTCAAATTCTGCAACTTTAATAATTTCAGTTTTATCTGGTAATTCCGTAACCACTTCTTTTTTAGTACGTCTTAATAAAAACGGCGAAACTTTTTCGGTTAAGCTTTTTTGAACGGAAGATTTTCCTTCTTTTTCAATTGGGTTTTGGTATTGTTTTTTAAATCTTGGTAAGTTACTTAAAAACCCTGGCATTAAGAAGTTAAAAATAGACCAGAGTTCACCCAAATGATTTTCAATCGGCGTACCAGTTAAACATAACCGATGCTCGCTTTTTAAGGCTTGCAACGATTGGTATAACTTCGTTTTAGGGTTTTTAATTTTTTGTGCTTCATCTAAGACTAAATAAGTAAATACCTGCTCATTTAATCTATCAATATCTCTAACAATCAGGGGGTAGGTGGTAATAATAATATCGTATTTTGTTATTTCAGAAAACAACTCAAACCTATCTGGACCATGCAAAGTAAGCAGCGTTAAATCGGGTGTAAATCGCTTTGATTCGGCCTTCCAATTTCCAATCAAGGAGGTAGGAACAATCAATAAAACAGGATTTTTTAGCTGATTGGTTTCTTTTAGTTTTAATATCCAAGTTAAGGTTTGGATAGTTTTTCCTAGCCCCATATCATCTGATAAAATACCGTTGAACTTAAACTCATGTAAAAACTTTAGCCAGTCTAAGCCAAATTGCTGATAATCTCGCAAGGTTGCTTGCAAGCCTTTTGGGGGTTCAACCCGATCAATTCCTTTAAAATCTTTTAGCTTTTTCGCTAATTCCAAGCTGTCTTTATTGCCCTTCCATTCAATTTGTTGATTACTTAATCCATGAATTAAATGTGCGTCAAAAGGTTGGATTTTAATACTATCAGGCAAATCACTCTCTTGCCCATATAGTTGTAAAAAAGTTTCAAAAATAGGACTCACTTGTTGTTTAGAAAACTCAATTACTTGCTTATCTGAAACAGGTACAAATATTTTCTTCGCCAAATCATCAACGCTATTATAGTTAGAAAGCAAATAACGCATGACAGGGAGCATAGATATTTCTTCATTCTCTAAGGTCATGTTAAAGCTTAATTCAAACCAATCGTTGTTGGGTTTTGACTCTACTGCCATATTGTCAACTTGATGAATCGATATTAAGTCATCTTTGGCGAAGTCCAAAATCCAACCTTGTGCTAATAGAACAGGGAAAACTTCGGCTTGAAATACTGCAAATTTTTCGATGCTTTCTTCCTCAGACAAATTCCTTCCCAGTTCATAATAACCATCATGTTCAACTTGATAAATCCCTTTTAAAGGCAATAAATATTCCTCTATTTGTTCAAGGTATTTGCTCTCTACTTCGGGTTTGTAATGTAGTTCATAACGCTTGTTATTCACTTTAACCATTGACACACCACTTTGATTATCTGGATAAACCAATAAATCGCCATACTTAAATCCAACCACAAACAAAAAAGATTCTGCGTTATCAAACATTAAAACGGGCTGTGGTTGTTCATCAAGAATAGTGACTGCAAACTCTTTAACCTTTGGCAACGGTATATTTAAGCTAGGCAAACTCATTTGCCGTGACTTATTTTCATCCATAAATAACTCCATCACCGAATCCAACTGTTCAATACTGGTCATTTTAGGAATTTTAAACAATTGTTCCAAGGTCCTTCCACTAACCGGTGTTTTAACAGGCTGCGCTAGGTTTTCTTTAAAATTAATAATAATGGGCGGTTCACACAACACTAAAAAATGATTATCAGGAATTGGTAACGCAAGATTAAAACTATCCTGTAATTTTTGATATGTCATTTCAAGTAAATAAGGTTCTTCAGACCAACGCAAAGGCTCTTCTTGATTTTTATAATGAGCAAGATTTAATTTAATTAATTGCGATAAAACAGAGTGACCAATCTCATTTTTAAAAATAACCGCTTGTTTATACCAGCTATCACCAGCACAACTTCCGAGTAATTGTACTAAAAATTTTGTTTGATTACTTGCTAAGTTAGTTGGATTAGATAAAAACGTCACTACTTTAATTTTTTTTGGTTTAAACAGTTTCCCTTTTGCAGTATAGCCATGTTTGATGACCTCTAACTCCCCCTTATTTTTACTGGGACTAGAAAAACTCTGCTTCTCTTCATAACAATTGAACAAACTAAAGGTAAACCAGTTGTCTAGTTTATCATCCGCTAAATTGGTTTTTACCACGCATGACGTTTTTATCATCCAGTCAGAAAACTTTGTATCAATACGCCCTTTTTCTGTAAAAAAACGCTGTTGATGATAGGCTAAACAGCCTGCCACCACATGTTTACAGTTATGCCCAACAGGGCAGGTACAGTCGCCATAAATACCAATCAACTTGTTATTTATCATATGTAAATCAATGTGTTGACGATAAATATTACTACCACTACCTTGAACGCGTGTTATAAACTTTATTTCCTGATGATTTTCTTCAATAACATCAACCGAAATAACGTTATGATCCTTAAAAAGGTTTAAGCCTCGTTGAAAATACACAGAAGAAAATTGATAACGAATTTGAGAAATATGAAGGG
>CAZZKU010000156.1:0-3197 GCA_964654635.1 uncultured Piscirickettsiaceae bacterium
TAATTTTGGCAACTTTTGCCCACTCGCTAAAAAACCCGTTGGTTCAACATCTAAAGCAGATTCAGCAGTATTTAACAGGTTAATCATGTCTTAGGCTCTCCTAGGCGGCTTTGGTTTTCGCCCTATTATTTCTTTATAACTGGTAGCAAAGCAACTAGTAAGCCAAACTAAGTAAATCACCTGCGTTTTTTCTTTTTTTCTTCTTTAGCCAGTTTTTTAGCCACTTTTTTCGCCCTTAACTCTTCTACCTGAACCTGTTCTGATTCCATCATTTCAGGGTGTTCAAAAGTTAAGCCGCCTAAGAAACCGTCGCGTATTTCTGTAATTAAAATACGAGAAGCTTTGTCTAAATCAATACGCCCACCGCCTACTAAACACCCCCGATCTTTACCAATAATTTCTAGCAAAGTTACATCTGCTGAGGGGTCATTTTTTATTAAATCTGTAATTTTTTCTAATGAAATTTTATACCTATCTTCCAGTCGTTTAGGGTAATACTTCATTAAATATTCTGCCGCATAACTTGCGACATCAGGTAATTCAAAAGCGGTTTCTTTAATACCACCGGTAATAGCTAACCGATAACCCGAATGAATGTTTTCAATATTTGCCCACAACATACCAGGCGTATCAAACAGAGTAATTCCATCTTCTAGCTTAATACGCTGTAACATTTTAGTTACCGCAGGTTCGTTGCCTGTTTTGGCAATAGGACGTTCTGAAATGGTGTTAATCAGGGTTGATTTTCCCACGTTAGGAATACCCATAATAAGAGCATGAATAACCTTAACCGAATCCTTTTTTCGTGGAATCATTTGGTTAATTAAATCAAACAACTGTTTTTTATGGTTCTTGTCTTTGGCATTCAAAGTAAGAGTCTGGATGGTAGCTGAATTTTCAAAATAGACCTGCCACTTTTTAATAACGCTGTCATCTGCCAAATCTGATTTATTGAAAATCTTAATAGTCGGTTTATCGCCCCGTAACCTAGCTATCATCGGGTTTTCACTACTATAAGGAATACGAGCATCTAGCACTTCAATAATAATATCTACTTGTGGCAATATTTCTTTTACTTCTTTTTGAGCTTTGTGCATATGCCCTGGATACCATTGAATTTGCATAGTTTACTTACCAAACATTCTTTTCAGGAAACGTACAAAAATAACAATTGCCGAGACCATCCACACATAAACAAACCATTTTGCAAAATGGTAGAAAGAACTCATCGGTTCTACGAGATGGGCAACACTTTCTGTTGTCAGCATACCGCCTTCAGCGTTTGATAAAACTATCAGCGTGACCAATAAAAAAGAAGCCGCTATCAAAGAGCCAAGAAAAAGAAAAATTTTTTGCCAAATATCCATAAATTAAAGTCCCTTAAGGTACTGTCTTAAACTATTGCTAGTTTTTCTTTTAAAAAATCCATAAATTCATCTGCCGCAATATCTTGTGATTTTTCATCACGGCGATGCTTATACTCAATTTGTCCTTTATCCAACCCGCGCTCACCAATAACAATACGGTGCGGAATGCCAATTAACTCCATGTCATTAAACATCACTCCAGGTCTTTCTTTACGGTCATCTAGCAAAACCTCTACACCCATAGCTAACAATTGGCTATACATTTTCATAACCGCTTCTTCCGTACGCGGTGATTTATGCATTTGCATAGGTACAATACAAACTTGGAAAGGAGCGATACTCTCTGGCCAAACAATACCTTTGGCATCATTATTTTGTTCAATCGTAGCGGCAACGATACGAGTCACGCCCATGCCGTAACAACCCATTTCCAATACTTGAGCACGGCTATTTTCGTTTAATACCGTTGCATTTAATGCGGTTGAATATTTATTGCCCAACTGGAAAATATGCCCCACTTCAATACCACGGCGAATTTGAATTTTGCCTTTACCACAAGGACTAGGGTCGCCCTTAACCACATTGCGAATATCTGCCACTAAAGTTTCTTGTGCATCTCTACCCCAATTCACGCCAGTAAAATGAAAACCATCCTCATTAGCACCGCAAACAAAATCGCTACAATTAAAAGCCGTTCTATCAACAATAACGGGGATCGTTAAATTAACTGGACCAATAGAACCTACTTTACAACCCACAGCAGACAACACCTCTTTATCGGTAGCCATTTCAAACGGGCTAGCAACCAAATCTAGTTTTTCAGCTTTTATTTCATTTAAAACGTGGTCTCCACGCAAAATTAGAGCGACCACTGGAGATTCTTCAGTTGCCCCTTTTACTAACAAAGTTTTAACAGCTTTCTTTTGTTTTATTCTTAACAGCTTACTCACTTCTTCAATAGAATGTGCGTTAGGAGTCGCTATTTTCTGTAATTCTTCTGCTGGCGAAGCTCTTTCACTTCTAGGAACAATCGCTTCCGCCAACTCAATATTGGCAGCAAAATCAGAATCGCTAGAAAAAGCAATCGCGTCTTCTCCAGAATCGGCTAATACATGAAACTCATGCGAACGGTCTCCACCAATTGATCCTGTATCTGCTTGAACAGCTCTAAAGTCTAAGCCCAGACGGGTAAATATTTTATTGTAAGCCTCAAACATAACTTGATAAGTATTTTCTAAACACTCTTTATCCATATGAAAAGAATAAGCATCTTTCATGATAAACTCACGTGAACGCATCACCCCAAAACGAGGGCGAATTTCATCACGAAATTTAGTTTGAATTTGATAAAAATTAATCGGCAGTTGCTTATAACTACGAATCTCTTTACGAACTAGGTCGGTAATAATTTCTTCATGAGTAGGACCTAATGCAAAATCACGCCCGTGCCTATCTTTAATTCTAAGTAATTCCGCACCATAATCATCTGCCCTGCCCGATTCTTCCCACAGCTCCATCGGCTGCACCACAGGCATTAAAACTTCCTGCGCCATTACTGCGTCCATTTCTTGACGAATAATATTTTCTACTTTACGCAACACCCTAATCCCTAGCGGTAACCAATTATACAAACCGCCCGCTAAAGGTCTGACTAGACCCGCTCGCAACATAAGTTTATGGCTAACAATAACCGCATCAGCAGGGGTTTCACGAGTGGTGGCAAGTAGTAAATTAGATGTTTTCATTTTGGGAAGAGGCTCTTAAATTAACGGGTATTAAAAATATCCGCCAATTCTAACATGAGCCATAACAGAGCGGGAAGATTAAAAA
>CAZZKU010000157.1:0-1857 GCA_964654635.1 uncultured Piscirickettsiaceae bacterium
GATGGAATTATCAAAGTGGTTGGTGAAGTAGGATCTGGTAAAACAACCCTATTAAGACTGCTTGCATCTAAACTACCTAACAACATAGTAAAAGTTTATGTATCCTCCCCTAATTTATCCCCTGCCGATTTCTTGCAATTTATTTGCTCTGAACTCGGTATTGTCTTTAAAGAAAGTCCTTCTAAGTTAGAAATTGTTAAAGCATTACAAAATATTTTAATTGAGATACATAAAAATGGAAAGAAGGTGGTTTTGTTAATTGATGAGTCTCAGTCAATGACTGTTGACACTTTAGAAGAAGTACGTTTATTAGGAAATCTTGAAACGCAAACCGATAAATTAATTCAAATAATATTATTTGGGCAACCAGAATTTGATGCTACTTTGTCTGATGAACGTTTGAAGTCGTTTAAAGATAGGTTGGCAAGTGAAATTAGTATACCCGCCTTAACTACCGATGAAGTTTATAGATATCTTAATTACCGAATGCGGATTGCAGGCAGTATGTACGGTGAAGTTTTTGGAAAAAAAGTTTCAAAAAAAATTCAGCTAGTTTCTAAAGGTTTACCTAGGACGATTAATTTATTGGCAGATAAGTTGTTGATGGTAGCATTTTCACAAGGTGATAATCAAGTTAAAATATCGCATTTTAAAATGCTAGATAATTCAACAAGCCGTTATTCGCTCTTTAAAAAGCTGGAGAAATATAAAATTATGCTATTAGTGATTTTACTAATGGTGTTTATTTTAATGATTGCTTTTTTGCTGTCAAATTTAGGGAAGGTTGTTATAGCCCCTTCGAGTTCGAAGGGAGTAACTGAAGAATATTCTAATGTTGATTTAAACAAGATTTTAATGCATAGTGATATGTCCGCAATAAAGTTAGATAGCATGCACCCTAGTACTAAGTTAATCGTGTTTAAGAAAGAAAATGTTAAACGATATCAAAATAAAATGGAGTTGTTAGAAAAAATTCTAGGTTTTAGTTTAGATGACTCTAACTTTTTAATTAAATTAAGTTATGATAGGTCTCAAGATGATTACTTATATGAGGCTTATTACTTAGATGATTTGGCAAGGTTGAACCAAAAATTAATAAAATTTCAAGAGAAGTTTCCAGAGAGTCTGGTCGAAATTAAAACAGTAGCAGAAATTACCAAAAAAGATGATTAAGAAATGACATTTATAAAAATTATATTAATAGCTACAATTGCACTAAGCGTGCTATCTGCTTGTGATTCTGAAACCATTAAAAGAGATGATTTGGCACCAAATGTAGCTAAAAAGTTTGACCTGGAAGGGCATTTAACTCCCGAAGAGACGCCATCAGATATACAAAATAGTGGCTCTCCTATGGCTCCTATTCCAAATCACATTACTTCTTTAGCGATTAATCTTGACCCCAGCAAGCAAAAACAAAAAAAACTATTCAGTGTTTCTGCAATTAATGTACCTATTGCAGACTTATTATTTAGCCTCTCGGTAGATTCAAAAAAAGAATTGGATTTAGATTCATCTGTTGCTGGTTTGGTAACGATTAATGCCATTAATCAACCTTTAGACGCTATTTTAACTAGAGTATCTTCTCAAGTGGGGGCTATTTATGAACTAAAGGATGGAGTGATTAGAGTAAAAGAAGATAAGCCTTATTGGCGTACTTATAGATTAAATTATGTAAATGTATCTAAGCAGGTAAAGGACGAAACTGTTATGAAGATGGCAGTTGGCAGTGTTGGAGTAGGTGGTTCGACTTCTAGAGCAGAATCCAGCGAATTTAAAATGGTAGTGGAGTCTCATCATGATTTTTGGAATACTGTTTTAGATAATGTTAAAGAGATGGCTTATTTGGCTAATTTT
>CAZZKU010000157.1:1957-3171 GCA_964654635.1 uncultured Piscirickettsiaceae bacterium
TTCTAGCTCATCTAGCAGTGAATCTAAGCAAGTGGTTATAAATAGAGAAGCGGGTCTAATTTCAGTAATAACCTCTCACCAAAAGCAGGCTTATATCCAAGCTTATCTTGACCAAATTTCTGAGCGAACAACTAAGCAAGTATTAATAGAAGCTACGGTTGTTGAGGTTGAATTAAATGATAGGTATCAAGCTGGAGTTGATTGGAGTGCGGTAAGCAGTAGTGGTACGGGATCTTCTAGTATTACACAAGGGATGTTAGGAGCTAATTTATCACAGGATCCGGCTTTTTCAATAAATTTATCTTCTCTCGGTACGTTTAATTTTAATGTTGGTATTAAAATGCTACAGCAGTTTGGTGATGCGAAAGTTCTTTCAAGCCCTAAAATAATGGCAATGAACAACCAGTCCGCATTGTTAAAAGTGGTCGATAATGAGGTGTACTTTACCGTTAATGTAAATAGAGAGTCAGCTACGACTGGCAGTGCGGCTTTTACCACTTTTGATTCAATAGTTCATACGGTTCCAGTTGGTTTTATGATGAATATGACTCCCTTTATTTCTGATGATGACAAAATATCTATTAATATCCGTCCCATTTTATCAAGGATTGTTGGTTATGTTAATGACCCTAACCCAGATCTTGCTCGTGAAGGAATAGTAAGTAGGATTCCTGTTATCCAAGAGCGAGAAATGGATTCAATTCTTCAGTTGAGAGATCGCCAAACGGCAATATTGGGCGGCTTGATTCAAGATAAGCATAGCGATCAAAAAACATCCGTTCCTTTTCTAGGTTCAATACCTTGGATTGGTGATTTATTTTCATTCAGAGATGATACCGTTAAAAAATCAGAATTAATTATATTTATTAGACCCATTATTGTTCGTAATCCAGATATAGATAATGGCGATTTGATGCATATAAAATCTTTATTAAAATCAAAAACTAATTAACCATGAGTATTCTTTTAGACGCTTTAAAAAAAGCCGCTGCAGACAAAAAAACTACAACAAAAAAAGAAGAAACTCCTAATGCCACAGAGCAGGTTGAATCAGGCTCACCATTAGAGTTAAGTTTTAGCTTTGATGGTGAAAAAAATGTGCCTATGCTTGAGTCAGAATCAACCAATCAATTAGCTAGTGATATTGATAGTCTAGATTTGGGACTGAAACTAGAAGCTTCACCGGCTATAGCTGAAAAGGACTCTAGCCAAAC
>CAZZKU010000158.1:0-3115 GCA_964654635.1 uncultured Piscirickettsiaceae bacterium
AAAAACCCTAAAATCGCCAGGGGTGGTGTCTAATTTAAGTTTAAATTTAGACCACCCCTGGCGATTTTAGGGTTTTTAAGATGTTTTACGGTGTTTTTATAACCTATCCATGAAGTTCGGTTCGTCAATATAACCGTTTTGAATACCTTTCGTTACGATGGCTACTGCGTCGTGTGGGTGTAGGCTTTCTAGGTGGTTTATTCTTACCCAGTAGTCTAAGTATTCATGACAACTATTGAGCTTGTCTTGTATTCTACGGGCAGCATCTTCACAAAACATTAGGTTTGTTGCATTTAGACGGGCAAACTCTTGTTCATCTTCTCGTTTAACTACGGATTGCACTGGGGTTTGTACCGCGTCTTCAATTTGGTTGATTAAAGTTGAGATGTTCAAGCCATTTTCTTTTGCAACTTTGATTTTTATTTGAGCATAAGAGCGTTGGCTATGTGGGGTTGCTGCCAATCCTTCAGCTGTTCCAAGCCAATCTAAGACGGATTGAAAATCTATGGATTGCCCTTTAAATTTTCCGGCAAAAGCTTCTTGGTTTAACTGGCGAGATAGGGCGGCAGAACAAGGGCAGGTTGAGGAATAAGGAATGCTGATACTGGCTTCAAATTCGAAGACCCCGTTTTTTATTTCACCTCGGAAGGTGGTTGGATAGGCTTTCCAGCCTGAATTATCAGACTTTAAAGATTGTCGTCTTTCGGAATAATCAAACCTGAATTCTACAAAAGCGTTGTTGCTTAAGCCTTGATGAGAAGCGAGAAAGTCATTTAGTAGCTGGTAAATTCTATTTGGGCTAAGGGGGTCGTTAGCACCAAGCTGGTCTAGTAATAAGTATAGCCTAGACATGTGTATGCCTTTGCTAAGGGGGTCGTCTAAACTAACGTAGGCTTGTACTTTTGAAGGTGCAATTATTGGCTGTTGGTTGCCGTTGATTAAAATAGGCAGGTCAATACCTGACATTCCTACCCAGTTTAAGGTGTTTTGTGGCTGATCGTATGGTTGACACGCGATATCGGGCATGTTCTTTGTCATGCAATTTCCTTCGGTTTTAGTGTTTTAAAAACACGCTTTAAAAATGAGCCAAAATTATAGCATAACAATTTGGTTTTTATTCCAGACTTGTTGGCTAGGTTATTTTTAGAGCCAATGGCATTGTTTGCTTGCTTGTATGAGCTATTTTTGGTAAAAACTAGCCAGTATTTTACTTAATAAGGAAATGGTTATGAAAAGTGTGGTGTTTGTATTGTCTTTTTTGGTGGCTAGTTTTGGCTTTTCTTTTGCTTTGGCAGCAGATTTTAAGCCGAGCGTTTTTGAAACTCAGCATGTAAAAAGTGTCGAGTTGAATGAAGATGTAAAGTGGCTATTTTTTGCAAAAACCAAGAAAGGTTCAGATGTGTTACAGGAGGCGTTTGCAGATTTAGGGGTAGATGATGCTTGGTTAAATAAGCATCATGTTTTATATGTGGCTGACATTCATAGAATGCCCCGTATCATTTCCGAGACGCTTGCTTTACCTAAAATGCGTGGTTATCCGTATTCGGTAGCGATAGATAGAACGGGGAAAGTTACTGAAAACTGGAAAAATAAAGGGGATGTGATTACTCTGTATAAATTGGATAATCTTAAAATTAAGAAGGTTGAATTGTTCGAGGATTATGAATCGGTCATCGCGTTTATTAAAAAGAATTTTTGACCAACCTGCTGGGATTGGTCAATGTTTAGTTCCAAAAGGTATTGTGCGAGTTTATAAAAATGACTCTAGTAATCGTTAATTATTAAAGGATGTTACCCCACCCCTGGCGATTTTAGGGTTTTTACGGCTTTAACAATGCCCGTGGAAAGGGTTGTGAGATCTTTTGTAGTTATATTATAAGCAGGCATGCTATAAACTAATTTTCCAAAAGGTCTTATCCATACATTGTTGGCAACAGCGATGTCTTGAACTTGTTGGGCGTAACCTTCTTGTGCCAATTCAACTACCCCTATTGCTCCCAGTACTCGAACATCGGCAACCCATTCTAGGTTTTTCAAAGGGCTAAGGTGTTTGCTAAAGTGGGTTTCAATTCGTTTAATATTTTGTTGCCAGTCGGTTGAAAGTAATAAATCTATATTGGCTATGGCGGCACTACAAGCTAGCGGATTTGCCATAAATGTGGGGCCGTGGGCTAATATGTTAGGTAGTTTTGAGTCAAGAGGGTTGCTAATGACTCCTGCTATTTTATTGCTGGTTAAGGTTGCCGCTAACGATATGTGTCCGCCAGTTAGGGTTTTGCCTAAGGTCATAATGTCGGGTTGTATATCTGCCCATTCACTGGCAAATAGCTTGCCTGTTCTACCAAATCCGGTGGCAATTTCATCTACTATTAATAGTACGTTATATTGGTCGCATAGCTGGCGAATTTGACTTAGATAGTCGGGTCGATAAAATCGCATTCCGCCTGCTCCTTGCACGATTGGCTCTATAGTAAAAGCGGCAATGCTTTTATGGTGCTGTTTTAGTAGTTGCTCAACGGTTACAATGTCTTCATCGTGTGCTTGCTCTAGCTTAAACCCTTGTTGTGGAGCAGGGGCAAAATAGTGTTGTACTAATTGCTCTTTAAATAAATTATGCATGCCATTAATAGGGTCGCATATCGCCATCGTGGCAAAAGTGTCACCGTGGTAGCCGTTACGAACGGTGATTAATTTATGTTTATTAGGTTGGTTTAATGCTTTCCAATATTGCATTGCCATTTTAATAGCCACTTCCATTGCCACAGAACCAGAGTCGCTTAAAAATACTTTGGTTAGTTTTGCAGGAGTTAGCTCTATGAGCCGTTTAGATAGTTCTATTGCAGGTTGGTGGGTGAGTCCTCCAAACATAATGTGTGGCATGGTGTCTAGTTGTTGGTGCATGGCTTTTAGTATAGTGGGGTGGTTGTAACCATGTATTGTTGCCCACCAAGAAGACATGCCATCTACTAATTCTTGACCTTTTGCGGTGGTGATAATAGAGCCTTTCGTTTTGGCAATAATGATAGATTGAGTTTTTGCTGGCAGGCTTGCGTAGGGGTGCCAGACATGGTTTTGGTCAAATTGTAGTTGTTCTGCCAGGGTCTTCATAAAAAAT
>CAZZKU010000159.1:0-3089 GCA_964654635.1 uncultured Piscirickettsiaceae bacterium
TTGTACATCGTCTAAATCATTTAAGGCTTCTAAAAACTTATCTAAAGTATCTAGCTCCTCATCAGATAAGGTCACGTAGTTTTGTGGAATAAAAGTAATCTCATCAACGATTAGCTCAAGACCTTCAACCCCTTCTTTTAAAGCGGTTAAAGTTTTAAAATATTCGTTAGGCGGTGTAAAAACACTTATTATGCCATTATCACTTTCAATATCAGTAACATCAACATCGGCTTCCATTAAAAACTCAAGTACGGCATCTTCGTCAGTATGTTTAAACTCAAACAAAGCTGTATGATTAAACATATGAGCAACCGTGCCTGGTGTACCTAGTTTGGCTTTTGCCTTGGTAAATACACCTCGAACATCACCAAAAGTTCGATTGTTATTGTCGGTTAAACAATCGACAATAACCATACAACCACCAACCGCAAACCCTTCAAAACGGACAGTAACAAAGTCTTCACCACCACTGCCACTGGCTTTTTCTAGTGCTTTGTCAATAACATGTGCTGGCACTTGACTTTGTTTGGCTTTTTCAATCAAGCGAGCTAGGTTTAAATTTGTACTTGGGTCAGCACCGCCTTCTTTAGCACAAACATAAATTTCTCTACTCGCCTTAGAATAAACTTTTGCCTTCATGTTTGAAGTTTTTGCCATTGAATCTTTACGGTTTTGGTAAGCTCTTCCCATAATTTTTCTCTTTTAGATTGAGCCGGCTAGTAAATTATTCATACGCTTAATAAACTCTGCTGGGTTAGCTAATTGATCGCCTTCCGCTAACTGGGCTTGCTCTAATAAGAACAAAGACCATTCTTTAATTTTGGCATCATCTTCTAAGGCATCAATTTTCTTGACTATGCTATGCTCTGGGTTAAGCTCTAACACAGGTAATTGTGTTGGTATTGCTTGCCCCATTTGCTTCATCATTCTTGCCATGTGGGATGACATATCACCTGCCGCACTGACTACACAAGCGGGGGATTCTGTTAGTCTATGAGTAATTTGTACATCAGATACCAAGTCTTTAATAGCCGCTTTTACTTTTTCTGTTAAGGCTTCTCTGGATTTTTTATCATCTTCACTTAAATCTTTTTCTGCTTCATCTGCAAATTCTTTTAAATCTGCTGAGGTTACCGATTTTAACGGTTTTCCTTCAAAGTCGGTTAGGTGCGAAACAAGCCATTCATCAATCTTTTCAGTAAGCAGTAAAACTTCTATGCCTTTTTTGCGGAACATTTCTAAATGAGGGCTTCCTACGGCGGCAGCGTAAGTATCAGCGGTAATGTAGTAAATCGCTTCTTGTTCTTTTTGCATACGATCAATATATGCTTCAAAAGAAACTGTATTTTCTTCTGATCCAGAAGTTGATGAGGCAAAACGTAATAGTTTGCTAATTTTATCTTTATTGGCAAAATCCTCTACTATACCTTCTTTTAATACCTGACCAAACTGCTTAGTAAACTCATTAAATTCAGACTTATCTTCGGCTTTTGACATTTTAGTAATTGCGTCTAAAATACGTTTAACTGAAGCGGCTTTAATTTTATCGACTACTCGATTGCTTTGTAAAATTTCACGTGAAACGTTTAACGGCAAGTCATTTGAATCAATTACCCCTCTAACAAAACGTAGATAAGTTGGTAGTAGATTTTCAGCATCGTCCATAATAAATACACGTTTTACATACAATTTAAGTCCATAACGTCTGTCACGGTCATATAAATCAAAGGGGGCTTTTTTAGGGATATACAATAAAGAGGTATATTCTAAAGTCCCTTCAACCTTGTTATGCAGGGTAACCATTGGAGCATCGAAGTCATGCGATAAAGTTTGGTAGAAGTTTTTATAATCTTCTTCAGATAATTCAGATTTTGGCTGCGTCCAAATAGCGGTTGCTTTGTTTACCTGCTCTAAGGTTTTTTCGCCAGTATCTTTTCCTTCTTCATCTTGCTCTGATTTCCACATTTTAATTGGGAAGCTAATGTGGTCTGAATAGGTGGTAATGATATTCTTAAGTCGCACATAACTCAAGAACTCGTCCATATCTTCTTTTAGGTGCAGTATTATTTCTGTACCCTTTATTTCTTTTTCAACTGTTTCTAAAGTAAACTCACCTTCACCCTCTGACACCCATTTAGTTGCTTCAGTTTTGTCTGTTCCTGCTTTACGGGTAATTAAGGTTACTTTATCCGCAACAATAAAAGAGGAATAAAAACCTACTCCAAATTGACCAATTAAATTGCTATCTTTGGCTTGGTCGCCAGATAAGCTGTCTAAAAACTTTTTAGTACCTGAATTGGCAATAGTTCCAATATTGGCGACCACTTCATCACGCGTCATACCAATACCATTATCAGTAATCGTTACCGTTTTTGCTTTTTCATCAAAATCTACAATAATCGCAAGCTCTGAGTCTCCTTCGGTTAAAGCATCATTAGAAACAGCTTCAAAACGTAGTTTATCTAACGCATCAGAAGCATTTGAAATCAATTCTCTTAAGAATATTTCTTTGTTACTGTATAAAGCATGAATCATTAATTTTAATAATTGATTCACTTCTGTTTGAAAGGCGTGGGTTTCTGTTTTGCTCATGGTTTTTTCCTCGTCTTTTTAATAAATATCGTGCTTACATAATGGGCTTAAGCTAGTTTTTTTCAAGTGTAAAAACTAAAAAACGCAGTATTAACCGCGTTTTTTAGCTTGAAAGTAATCTAAATTATTTTGCGATAGCATCCATTTATACAAAGGACTCGAAAAATTTAAAGCCCTTTTAAAACAGTTCTATTTCATCCTCTTCAACTTCTTCTTTTTTATTTTTTCTCTCTAAAATTCTTTGCTTCATTATTCCTATTGCTTCTGAGGAGGATAATCCTTGATCAAAAATCAACTCAAATAATTCCTCTTCTTCTCGCATGGTTGTACCTTTACGAACCGTTTTCTTGAATTGCTCCCATTGCGCTTGATCTTTAACGTGCATATGATTAGAAACGATATCTGCCAAACCTGACAAACCTTTAGAAACATGCCCTAACCGCTGGCTTAATTTATCATAAAATTGAAAAGCCATAATGGCCTGCTGCATTTTTTCG
>CAZZKU010000160.1:0-3072 GCA_964654635.1 uncultured Piscirickettsiaceae bacterium
CGAACAATCGCTGATTATAAGCCATATCCGTAAAATATTTACACAACTAAATACGTCGCCAAGAAGTTCCACTAGCTGAGTCTAGTAGTTCAACTCCCTGCTCAAGCAACTCATCCCTTATTTCATCAGAGCGGGCAAAATCTTTATGGGTTCTTGCGGTTTCTCTGTCTACAATTAACTGCTCAATTTTCTCGTTAGAAAATTCGGTGCTAGAAGTAGAAGGTTGTGACTTAAAGAACACTTCGGCATCAAGCTCTAACAGACCTAGCTGTGAAGCCAGTTTCTTAAGCAAAGTTGCTAGCTCTTTAGATTGTGACTTGTTTATTTCTTTTGCCAACTCAAACAATACAGCAAATGCCTTGGGCGTATTAAAATCATCGTTCATGGCTTGCATAAACTGGCTTTGATATGCTGAATTTTCAGGCAAAATTCCAGAAGGCTTGACCAACTCTAAAGCAGAATATAAACGTCCTATACTGGCTTTGGCAATATCTAAGTTTTCTGCTGAATAATTAACTGCACTACGGTAATGGCTAGCAAGCAAAAAATAGCGAATTACTTCTGGATGATAAGTTTTTAACACCTCACGAATGGTAAAAAAGTTACCTAGTGATTTAGACATTTTTTCATCATCAATCCGCACAAAACCACAATGTACCCAGGTATTGGCGTAATGTGAGCCAGTAGCACATTCTGATTGAGCTATCTCATTCTCATGGTGTGGAAAAGTTAAATCCATACCGCCGCCATGTATGTCAAAGCTATTGCCTAAACACTGTGTGGACATAGCTGAACATTCAATATGCCAACCAGGACGACCTTGCCCCCAGGGTGATTTCCAAGCGGGTTCATTTTCTTTTGATGCTTTCCATAGTACAAAATCTAAAGAGTCTTTTTTGGCAGCATTAATTTCAACACGCACCCCTGCTTCTAAGTCTTCAATATTTTTTCCTGATAAACGCCCATAGTCCTCATCTGATTTAACACTAAAATAAACATCGCCATTATCTGCGAGATAGGCGTGTTCTTTTTCAATTAGAGTGCTAATCATATTGATAATATCGTCCATGTACTCTGTTGCAAGCGGTTCTTGATCTGGACGAGCTACATTTAAAGCCATTTCATCTTCATGCATTGCATTAATAAAACGAGTCGTTAGTTGCTGAATACTTTCGCCATTTTCTAACGCACGTTTAATTATTTTGTCGTCTATATCGGTAATATTTCGCACATAGTTAACATCATAGCCTAACACCCGCAGGTGTTTTACAATGGTGTCAAATACCACCATTACACGAGCATGCCCAAGATGGCAATAATCATAAACTGTAATTCCACACACATACATGCCTACTTTATTGGCATCAATTGGGGTAAAAACTTCTTTTTGGCGTGTTTCGGTGTTAAATATTTGTAGCATAAACTTCTCGCAATCCTGTGGTTTTATTAAAAACCAGCTTATCGGTTAATACATTGTCACGGCAAAAGTAGCCCTCTCGTTCAAACTGAAAGGCCTTTTCCATAGGTGCATCTAGCATAGATGGCTCTACAAACCCAGTTTTAATAACTAAAGAATCTTGATTTAACACTGTTTCAAAATCTGCTTCTTTAACAGGGTTTTCAACATTAAACAAACGATCGTATAAATAAAAATCTGCTTTTAAGGCACGACTGGCTTCGACAAAATGAATAACCCCTTTTATTTTCCTGCCATCTTCAGGATTTTTACCTAGTGTTTGAGCATCATAAGTACAATAAACCGTGGTTACATTGCCGTTTTCATCCTCATCAAAACGCTCGGCTTTAATAACATAAGCATTTCTTAAACGAACTTCTTTGCCCACTGCCAAACGTTTCCATTTTTTATTGGGAGCAGTTTCAATAAAATCTGCCTTATCGATATAAAGCTCCTTACCAAAATAAATAGTTCGCTTGCCCATTTCTTCATTTTGTGGGTGCTTAGGAGCTTGAATTTCTTCAACTCCCTCTGCTAAGTAGTTTTCAATAATTACTTTAATCGGCTCAATTACCCCCATTGTTCTAGGAGCAACTACATTTAAGTCATCTCGTACTGATGCTTCTAAGATACTCATTTTAGTTAAGCTATCTACTTTAGAAACACCAATTCTTTCGGCAAAATCTCTTAACGATGCTGGGGTATAACCTCTGCGTCTTAACCCTGAAATGGTAGGCATTCTAGGGTCGTCCCAACCCGTCACCACCTTATTGTCAACCAATTGCTGTAACTTGCGTTTAGACATAATATTATAGGCAAGATTTAGGCGTGAAAACTCATATTGATGCGGACGGTCTGGCTTATTGAATTCGGTTAAATTTTCTAAAATCCAATCATATAAACGTCGGTTATCTTGAAATTCTAAGGTACATAATGAATGGGTTACGCGCTCAATAGCATCAGAAATACAATGGGCAAAATCATACATTGGATAGATGCACCACTCGGTTCCTGTTTGATGATGCTCTGCAAATTTAATACGGTAAATAGTAGGGTCACGCAGGCACATAAAGCTAGAACTCATATCTATTTTAGCTCTTAAAACACCTTCCCCCTCCTTGTAATCTCCCGCCTTCATTTTTTCAAAGTGAGCCAAGTTTTCTTCTGGGCTAGTATCTCGATAAGGGCTGTTTTTACCAGCTTCGGTCAAGCTACCACGATATTGCTTGATTTCTTCTGCTGATAAAAAATCAACATAAGCCAATCCCTTGCCAATTAACTCAACCGCATACTGGTAAAATTTCGGGAAGTAATTAGAAGAATATTTAACTTCACCTGACCATTCAAAGCCTAACCAAGTTACATCTTTTTTAATTGCTTCTACATACTCAATATCTTCTTTCGCAGGATTGGTATCATCAAACCTTAAATTGCATTGCCCTTGATAGTCATTGGCTAAACCAAAGTTTAAACAAATAGATTTCGCATGCCCAATATGCAAATAACCATTAGGTTCTGGTGGAAAACGGGTTCGAACGCTTTGGTGTAACCCGCTTGATAAATCTTTATCAATAATATTGCGAATAAAATTAGTGGGTTTTTCAACAGTTGTATTT
>CAZZKU010000161.1:0-1166 GCA_964654635.1 uncultured Piscirickettsiaceae bacterium
TTTTCTACCTCTTGGTGTGAACCCTGCCAAAGCATGCAAAAAGATTTTAAACAACTTGCTAAAGAAACAGAAGGGCGTTTAAATATTGCGGTATTTGATGTAGAAGCGCCAGGAGCTTCTGAAGTAATGGAAATTTGTAAGGTAGAGTCAATTCCAGATTTAAAAGTCTATGACCAGCGAAATATTGTGGCGCAGGCAAAGGGTGTTTTAACGAGAAATCAAATGGACGCTTTAATTGCTCCTTACTTACGAACAGTAGAGCAGCAACGAACGATGATGTTAGAAAGTAAAATAGAGCTATTACTTTCTGTCGATCAGATAGACGAAGCACTTGAATTGATGAATATGCATCTTGCTAAATTCCCTGATGATGTGACGGCAAAAATAGTCTTAATTGGCGTGTATGTTAAATCTGGCAATATCGCTTTAGCTAAAAAAATTATTGATGAGCTACCCGAAGAGATTAAAAAAAATAAAAAAGCAAAAGATGCGATTAAATTAGTTGAAGAGATGCTCGGTTAATTATGGGGAGTTAACATGAGAGACCTGTTTATTAAAATTAATGTTGCAGGTACTGTTCAGGGTGTTGGTTTTCGTCCTTTTATTTGGGAACTCGCGAATCGGTTTAATTACCTTGGTTGGGTGTTAAATAATGGAGAAGGCGTTTCCATTTATTTATCCGCTAGTCAATCCTCTCATTCAAGTTTTGATGATTTCATTCAATGCATTTCTAATGAAGCGCCGCCACTAAGCCAGGTTGATTCAATCCAAGAATCATCTTTAAATAAAGAAGAGCTTAGTCATTTAAAACAAGTAACCCACTTTTCTATTATTCAAACCCAGCATTCAACAATGCAAACCTCTGTGTTAGCAGATGTTGCGACCTGTGCGGATTGTTTGGCTGAAATTAATGATTCTAGCAATAGACGCTATGGTTACGCCTTTACCAACTGTACCCACTGTGGACCAAGATACTCTATTATTAAAAGCATGCCGTACGATCGAGTATCGACCAGTATGTCTGATTTTACTATGTGTGAGGCTTGTTTAAATGAATATGAATCTCCTGCTAATAGACGGTTTCATGCCCAACCTAATGCCTGTCCAGACTGTGGTCCAGCACTTAAAATAGCAATTAACAACCCTGGATATACGGATAACGATAC
>CAZZKU010000161.1:1266-3021 GCA_964654635.1 uncultured Piscirickettsiaceae bacterium
ATACGGATAACGATACCCACCCCTGGCGATTTTTGGCATTGGAAGGTTCTAGTACCATTCAAAAAGCAGTTTTTTTATTAAAAGAGGGAAAAATTTTAGCCGTTAAAGGTATTGGTGGTATTCATTTAGTTTGTGATGCAACGAATCAAGATGTTTGTGAACAGCTTCGTGCTAGAAAAAATCGACCCTTTAAGCCGTTTGCTTTGATGGCAGATTCTATTGCTAGTTTAACTCCTTATGTCGAATTAAGTTCTGAGGCAAAAAACTGGTTAAGCTCTGTGCAAGCTCCTATTGTTTTAATGCAAAAAAAAGAAAGTTCTAAGGGCGAATTCTTGCTGTGTAAAGCGATTGCACCCGCACAAAATCGTTTAGGGTTTATGTTGCCTAGTAATCCTATTCATCATCTTTTACTTAGTGCTTGGCAATCGGTATCTAAACACGGAGTCTTGGTGTTTACTTCAGCGAATCAATCTGGTTTGCCACAAATTTATCAAGACGAGGTAGCTTTAAACGAACTTTCTCCTCTTGCCGATGCCTACTTAACGCATAATAGACAAATAATCCGTAGATTAGAAGATTCCGTGGTAAGTATTTGTCCCCGCCTAGATAGCTCTTTAATATTACGCCAAGCAAGAGGTTTTTCGCCTTTTAGCCTAAATCTTCCAGAAGGATTTTCTAAAGGTAAAAATTGGATTGCTAGCGGAGCAGATTTAAAAAATAGTATCGCTATTCGTAAAAATACACAAATAGTAATGTCTCAATATATAGGCGATTTAGAAAATTATCAAATACAAGAAACTTACCAACAAACCTGGCACGATATGCAAACACTCTACCAGTTTGTACCCAATAAAATAATCCATGATTCCCATGCTGGTTACCACTCAAGTAAAATAGCCAAAGATATGCCATTAAAAAAATCGGAAGTGCAGCATCATCATGCTCACTTTAACGCCTGTTTATTAGAAAATGGTTTTCCTAAAGATATGCCACCCGTATTAGGTATAATTTTAGATGGTCTGGGCTATGGAGAAGACCACACCTTTTGGGGTGGGGAGTTTTTATACGGGCAGTATTCACAAGTTAAAAGAGTAGCCCACTTAACAAGCGTACCTTTATTTGGCGGAGACAAAGCAAATAAAGAACCTTGGCGTAGCGCTTTTTCTCAATTAAGAAATTGTAATCTTGATGCTCATCAGAATCTATCGGTAATACAAAAAATAAACCAAAAACCCATACAACTATTAGAACAAGCTTTTGAAAAAAACATAAATTGTCCGTTAACATCGTCAGCAGGTAGGCTGTTTGATGCGGTTGCCGCTATGTGTGATATTTGCTTTGAAAAAATAAGCTATGAAGGACAAGCCGCCATGGAACTAGAGGCTTTGTTGGATAAAAATTTAATTAATCAACAGTTGAATAATGGTTACAGGCTAGAAATAGACTTAAGCAATGGCATGTATCAATTAAACCCCACCTTACTATTTAATGCCATATTGAATGACCTGCAGGAAGATATAAATATTAAAATTATATCGGCAAGGTTTCATATTGGATTTGCAAAAAGTTTAATAGACATGGTATTGGTCTTGCAAAAAAACATGGTTTTTACTACCCTGTTATTAAGTGGAGGGGTTTGTCAGAATGGTTGGTTGGTTTATTTGATAAAATACTTTATACCAACAAACATCACTTTGCTCACTCACCATATATTACCTGCAAATGATCAAGCTATTGCGGTTGGGCAACTTCTAG
>CAZZKU010000162.1:0-1208 GCA_964654635.1 uncultured Piscirickettsiaceae bacterium
CTTTTTGGGATATTTAAAGCCTATATTTGCTTGTTTAAAACATTTAATAGCTTGTTTATCTGTTCTGAACTGTGTGCTGCTGATAAGGTTATTCTTAAGCGAGCGGTATTTTTAGGTACGGTAGGCGGGCGAATAGCGGTTGCCCATATGCCTTGTTGTTTTAAAGCTTCTGACCAAGCCAGAGCAGTTTGACTATCGGCTAATAAAATTACTTGAATCGCACTTTGAACTAATCGAGTCTGCCCCCAATTCTTTTGGTGTGGTATTAAGCCTATTTTTTTAGTACCTTGTTGGAATTGTTGAATGTTTTCTTGTAGCTTTTGGCGTTCTTTATTGGCATTTTTTACTAACTTTAAAGCAGTTCGGCATACTTTGGCGTTAATTGGCGACATGGCGGTGGTGTAGATGTAAGGGCGGGCAAAGTTGATTAAGCTTTCAATAACTGTTTCTGAACCTGCTACAAAAGCCCCTGAACAACCAAAGGCTTTGCCGAGTGTTCCCATGACTATTGTGTTTTCGGTTAACGTTTGCTTAAAGTGGTTTAAACAACCGCTTCCTTGTGTGCCAAACACGCCAACACCATGAGCATCGTCAAAATAAGTCCAGGCGTTATATTGTTTTGCTAGAGCTTGTATTTTATCTAACGGAGCTAGGTCGCCGTCCATGCTAAAAACGGTATCGGTGGTGATAATAGCTTGCTGTTGTTTTTGTTGGGCTGTTTGTAAACGTTTTTCTAAAGCTTGCATATCTAAATGTGGGTAACGCTTTAGTTCTGCCTGGCTATGCAAAGCACCATCAATTAGTGAAGCATGGTTTAATTTATCAGCCAACACCACATCGCCTTTTTGGGCAAGAGTTTGCAGTACCGCTAAGTTTGCCATATAGCCCGTTGAAAATAATAAAACTCTTTCTGCCCCTAGCCAGTCTGCCAGCTCATCTTCTAGTAGATGGTGTTCTAAATGATGCCCCGTTACTAGATGGGCTGCTCCTGAACCATAGCTTAAAGATTCGGTTTCGGTTGCGGTTTGTTTTAAAGCGGGGTGATTGGCTAGCCCAAGATAGTCGTTAGAGGAGAAGTTAATAACCTGCTGACCATTAATTTGCATAACAGCAGACTGTGCGGAAGTCACCAAGGGACGTTGGCGTATTAACGAATTGTCTCTACGTTGTTTTAGTAGGGGGAGAAAACGATTATTAATTGACATTTA
>CAZZKU010000162.1:1308-3000 GCA_964654635.1 uncultured Piscirickettsiaceae bacterium
TTAAGCAGTTAGCTCGGTAACCTGCTTGGCTAGTTTTTTGGCTTGAACTTCAGCTTTTTTGTTTTGTTGCATGGTGATGCCTAGTTTAGCGAATAGCTTTTCGTCATGACCTGCTTCAGGGTTGTCGGTGGTGAGTAGTTTGTCACCATAAAATATGGAGTTTGCACCGCCCATAAAACACAGAGCTTGTGCTTCGTCGGTTAAATCCATACGACCTGCGGATAAGCGAACATAGGTTTTTGGCATCACAATACGGGCGGTAGCAATAACACGAATAAATTCAAAAGAATCTGTTTTGCCACGCATGTGAGCTAAAGGAGTGCCTTCAATCGGTACAAGTAGATTGATAGGAACAGAGTTCGGGTGAATGCGCATATTGCCAAAAGTTCTTAGTAATTCGGCACGGTCTTTGTGCTGTTCGCCCATGCCGATAATGCCACCAGAACAGACATTAATGCCTGATTTCTGTACCTTATCAATGGTGTCTAGGCGGTCTTGAAAGGTGCGAGTGGTAATAACTTGTGGGTAAAATGCTTCAGAAGTATCAAGGTTGTGGTTGTAATAATCCAGCCCAGCTTCTTGCAGTTGTTTAACTTGCATGTCATTTAACATACCTAGAGTTAAGCAGGTTTCTAGCCCTAAATCCTTTACAACTCGTACCATTTCAAGCACACGAGGAAAGTCTTTTTTACTAGGGTTTCGCCAAGCCGCTCCCATACACAAACGGGTTGCTCCACGCTCTTTGGCAACCAAGGCCTGTTCAATGACTTCTTGAACCTCTATCATTTTTTCTTTTTCAAGCCCTGAATAGTTACGAGCAGATTGCGAGCAATAAGAGCAATCTTCCGCACAACCACCACTTTTAATATTCACCAAAGTGCTAGTTTGTACCTCGTTAGGGTTGAAAAACATTCTATGTACACTTTGGGCTTGGAAAATAAGATCATTAAATGGTTGGTCCATTATTTCTCTAATTTCTTGTACGCTCCAGTCGTGTCTAACTGTTCCTAGGGTATTGTTGCTCATTTCTTTTCCCAAACGCTTGAATGAGGTTATTATAACCAAATGATAAATAAACTTGAAGAAATCCTTTACCCCTATACTTGTGTTTTGACTGGCAAGCCAGCCGAGGGCATAGATTTATCCCATGAAGCACTAGATAATCTAGTGTTGACAGAAAATATTTGCCCCTCTTGCGCCCATTATTCTACCAGCAACCGAATTTGCGGAAGCTGTTTAAAACAAAGCCCTATTGTCGAGCGGGTGCAAGTTGCCTTTATGCTGAACGATGTTTTAAAAAAAATGATTCATGCTTTTAAATATGGCCAACAACTCTACTATAGCCGTTTATTAGCAGAACTAATGTTGCCAGAAATAGAAACTTTAGGTGTACAGGCATTATTGCCTGTCCCGCTACATATTAATCGGTTATCTAGCCGAGGGTTTAATCAGTCGTTAGAGCTGGCAAAACAGTTATCGTCTAGGCTGAATGTGCCGGTTGTTAACGCCGTAGCAAGAATTAAAGACACGCCACAACAAGTGGGATTAAGCGGTAAAGAAAGGCGAGTTAATGTAAAAGATGTGTTTGTGGTAGACAAGAAATTTTTAGAGAAATATCAAAGTATAGCGATAATTGATGATGTCATTACCACAGGAAGTACAGTAAATGAAGTTGCCAAAACAATCCGCCAG
>CAZZKU010000163.1:0-2987 GCA_964654635.1 uncultured Piscirickettsiaceae bacterium
ACGCACCCAAGCTAAGTAAAATAAGCACGGGTAAAAATCGATTCATGAAAAGGCTGCTAATAAATATGCCAAATACGATGATAACGTAAGGCAAAAAAACTAATAAACTAAGTAAGTTAGTTGACCAGAATGAAAATTCTAACATTTGCCACAAGGCTAACAAGCTAATGCCAAACAACCAAATATAATGTTTCATGTTAAAACTTCTAAAGAAAAGTTAATGGTTGCCAAAAATAGTAAATTCTTCTCTGGGTCTATCAACACAAGAAATATTCCATTCCATAATGTAATCACAATCTAGGTTATTTGCACATTGAGCATGGTCCACTCCAAACTCAGACTGTTTGAAAGCTTTTTTGCTATTTGGATGAAAGCCTTGTGGACAAACTTGCCAAGATTTATTTTCAAAGTATCTTGATTCAAATCCCGTTGGAGGCTCACTATAAGAATCTATTAACACAAAATTATTTTCATTTATTTTTTTAACGTCAATGGAACTACACCCAGCTAGAAAAACCGTTAAAAACAAGCCTAAAACTATTTTTTTAAACACTAAAGAGCCTCCTCCTTAATGCCAATTTCTAAAGAAATAAAACACATATTGGTGTGCATTTTTTTACCATTAACTAAAAAAGATCCGCCACCAGCAAAAGTATCTTCTTCATTCAGGCGAATATTTCCTTTAATAACTTTAATTAGCTTTCCTGTATGGCAACTGTATATTTCTATTTTACGGTCTATACCAATCCAATCTGACTGGAGAGATTTAGCCGAATTAGAAACTTTTTCGCAACCAGAGGAGGTCAAAACAACTGCCACCAAAGCAGTCAAAAACAATACACTTTTATTCATAAACGGTTACCTTTATTTTATTTCTGCTAATTTAACTTTTAACAAGCCAACATGGTTTGCATAGTTAACCAATTCTGCAGAGGCTGTTAAGCCTAACTTTGTCATAATATTTTCACGATGCTTAGAAACCGTTCTATCAGAAATATCTAATATCTCGGCAATATTTTTGGTTTTATAACCTTCTGCGACTAGTTTAATAACCTGCTTTTCACGTATTGATAGTTTCTTAAGCTTTTGCCCTTCTGACATTTCTTTCTTAGGATTAAGTAGATTATAAGCATTTAGGTCAGGTACAATTTCTGAATGAATAAATTCCTCTCCATTTAAAACTGCATGAATTCCTTCGATAAGCTCTTGTTTAGAAACTGATTTTAAGGCAATACCATTCACACCCAAATCTAAGACTTCTCGCCAAACATTTGCTGATTCTGCCGCAGTAAGCACTATAATTTTTACTGCGTTTTTTTGTCTTTTAAGTTGGGTGATTACTGCAATCCCACTTAATTTGGGTAAAGACAAGTCAATCATCAAAATATCAGGGCTTTTAGCAATGGTTAAATCCAAAGCAGTCGCCCCATCTTCCGCTTCAGCAACAACATTAAGCGAGTTATCGGTGTCTAATATTGCTTTAAATCCAGCACGTACTAAACCATGGTCTTCTGCAAGCAAAATTGTAGGGGTACTATTGATCATAATCATGCCTTTTTTAATGCGTATAAATAGTTATTAACATATTTCAACTCCCATTGTAACCCAATACTTCCAATAGGGTTACAAATGTTTACGCATGGTTTTAATTTCATCAGCAAAATCATCAATCAAGCTGATTAATTTACGATTATCTACTCTTAAATCTAACTTAGATAATACTTGTATTTTTTTAAGCAACCTGTCTTGACTAAACAACATAAGATTGCCTTTCATCGCATGTAATTCTTTATTAAACTCTTTTTGAGATCCTTGCTGCATAATTAAATTCAAACTGACTAAAGAGTTTTCTAAAGCAGTTATAAAATCAGGGATGAGTAATGTCAATTCTGCTTTAATGTCTTTTTTAAAGTTTTTAGCAGGGATTTTTTCTTTGGGTTTGACTAATATAGAACAATATTGTTCTAAAACTTGTATTACTTTATCTTGGGAAATTGGTTTTTCAATCCACTCATCAAATATTTTTTTGTCTACCTCTACACCCATTTCAGCAATTTCTTCTACCGTATGGGCGGCGGTTAAAGCAAGAATGCCTTTTAATAAAGTTTTATGATTAGAGTTCCTGGCGAGATAAGAACGAATTTTTTGACACACTTCTACCCCGTTTAATTTGGGCATCTGTATATCAAGAAAGATAAAATCATAGTCGTTGGTTTCAAACAATTGAAACGCCTGTAAGCCATCTTCTGCATGCTCAACTGCACAACCAGCTTCTAATAAAAACAATTCAAGAACTTTGCGGTTAATGGCTGAATCATCAGCAATTAATACTTTTATCGGTTCAGCACTCTCTCGTAAATTGGCCAAGGGGTTGGAGTTAGGGATTGGCTTTGCTACTTTTTTACACTCTATAGCTTCAATGGGTATTGTTACAGAAAAAGTTGTTCCCTTTCCTTTTATGGAGGAGACTTTAATATCACCGTGCAACAATGTCACCAAAGTTTTAACAACCGTAAGACCCAAACCTGAACCAAGGTGTAATTGTCCTCCTTTTGAATCTAGTTGATGAAAGGCTTCAAAAATATTATTTAGCTCACTCTCCCCCATACCCTCCCCTGTATCTGAAACTTCTAAAACCAAGCAAGATGCTTTTTCTTCTAACACAACACCTACTTCACCAACCTGGGTAAACTTAACTGCATTTACCACTAGGTTAATTAGAATTTGAGAAATTCTAACCAAATCACCAAAAAAACTCTCAGATTCATTAATTACTTGGACGGTAACAAACACCCCTTTTTCACCTGCTATAGATTTGGTTAAATGTTTAACATAAACCGCCAAGTCGGCTATTTTAAATTCGCTAGGATTTAACTTTAACTGTTCATTTTGGGTTTGTGAATAAACTAAAATATCGTTAATTAAAAAATTCATTTGATCAACGGTAAACTTCATTACTTTAAGATGTTCTTGTGTTGTGTTTTGTG
>CAZZKU010000164.1:0-2927 GCA_964654635.1 uncultured Piscirickettsiaceae bacterium
TTAACAAATTCTAGGCAATTGTTCGCCAGCTAGCATGTCAACAACTCGCTCTCCGCCAAAATCAGATTGCATAACCACTCTTCCTTTATGGTCAGGAACTATTTCTGCCACGATGCTACTATTTTTCCCTGCTGGGTGAGCTTGCATTATTGCTAATGCTTGTTCAGCTTGTTCTTTTGGGATAATAGCGGCTAGCTTTCCTTCATTTGCTAGGTATAAAGGGTCTAGGCCTAGCACTTCACAAACTCCTCTAACTTCTTTTTTCATTGGAATTTCTTTTTCTTGAATTAAAATACCTGTATCAGAACCTTGAGCAAATTCATTGAGAACGGTTGCCAGCCCACCACGGGTAATATCTCGCATGGCATGAATGTTAATGTTTTGCTCAATTAGCGTTTTAATTAGGTCATTTAATGGTTGGCAGTCGGAACAGATGGTTGTTTCTAGGGCAAGTTCTCCTCTGGCGGATAAAATGGCGACGCCATGATCTCCTATATCTCCATTGATAATTACCTTGTCGCCTATTTGGATATTAGGTATCTTGATGTCTATGCTAGGTTTTAGCATTCCTACGCCTGCGGTGTTGATAAATAATTTATCGCAACTACCGCGGTCAACAACTTTAGTGTCGCCTGTTACAATTTTAACGCCTGCTACTTTTGCAGATTCTGCCATATCGGCTAGTATTTCTATTAATTCACTTATTTTCAACCCTTCTTCAAGGATTAAACCACAAGTTAAGTAAAGCGGGGTTGCTCCTGAAACAGCTAGGTCGTTGACTGTGCCGTTAATGGCAAGGTGTCCTATACTGCTGTCAGGAAAGCGTAGTGGCGTAACGACATAGGAGTCGGTAGTCATAACTAATTTGTGGTCGGTATAGTCGGCTAAACTAAAAGTAGCCTGGTCTTCTAAAGGCTCTGTGGTCGGTGTGCCAAATAAGGCTAGAATGACTTGGTCTATTAATTTGTGCATGGCCTTGCCACCACTTCCGTGAGCAAGGGTAATGATTTGCTCGCCAAAAGTTTCTAGTAGTTGTTGCTTTGTTTCTTGAATTGACATGCTTAAACTCCAATTTGAGATAGCGGTATTTCTATACGACCATAGTGATAATGGGCAGCACAAGCACCTTCTGTTGAAACCATTAAGGCACCAATCGGGGTGTCAGGTATACAGGATTTTCCAAATAATTTACATTGTTCGGGTTTAATTACACCGGTAACGACTTCTCCACATTGTGCAGAATCAGGGTCGGATATTTTTAGTTTTGGTAGGTCGTAGCGCATCTCTGCATCGTATTGAATAAACCGTTCTCTAATTTTTACACCAGAATAATCAATAGAACCTAAGCCACGCCATTCAAAAAACTCGCGTAATTCAAAAACATCGGTTATTGCTTGCAGAGCGGGTTGATTGCCATCTCTTGGTACAATTCTTTTGTATTGGTTTTCTATTTCACAGCGTTTATCAACGATTTGTTTTACTAGCATATAAACAGATTGTAAAATATCCAACGGTTCAAACCCTGCTACAACCAATGGGCGATCGTAGTCTCTAGATATAAATTCATAGGGGCGAGTGCCTATAATCATACTGACATGCCCTGGGCCAAGGAAACCATCTAAACGCATATCAGGTGAGTCAAGCATTGCTTTTATTGTCGGAATAATCGTGATGTGGTTGCAGAACAAGGAAAAATTATTAACCTGTTCTTTTTCTGCTTGCAAAAGGGTTAAAGCGGTACTCGGCATGGTTGTTTCAAAACCTAAACCAAAGAACACGACTTCTTTTTCTGGGTTTTGTTTGGCAATTTGCATCGCATCTAGTGGTGAATAAACCATGCGGATATCACAACCTTCTGCTTTTGCTTGTAGTAAGCTTTTTTTAGATCCAGGTACGCGCATAGCATCACCAAAAGTGGTGAAAATCATATTTTCTTTTTCAGCAATAGCAATACAGTCATCAACCACGCCCATAGGAAGCACACAAACAGGGCAACCTGGTCCATGGACAAATTCAATTTCTTCGGGTAAAAACTGTGCTAAACCGTAGCGAAAAATAGAGTGAGTATGTCCGCCGCAAACTTCCATAAATTGGAGAGGTTGACGCTTGTTTATTTTGAGAACTTTGACTAGAGCGCGAATTTTTTTGGCGATTTCTCTAGCTTGATCACCATTGCGGAATTCATCAACATATTTCATAATTTATTTACCTGGCTTTTTCTATCATCTGCTAAGAGGAAATGGACTAAATCCCATAGTATATGGTAGGTGGTTAAATGGCTTTCTTGAATTCGGTGAATACTTTTGCTTTCGACAACTAAACAAACGTCTACATCTTGACTGGCTAACATATCTCCACCATCCACACCAGAAAACCCTAATGTTTTTAACCCTAAGCTTTTTGCTTTTCGGAAACCATTCATTAGGTTATTAGAGCAACCACTTGTTGAGAAGCCAATTAATATATCCCCTTTACGAGAGTGTGCTATTAGTTGTCTAATAAAGGCATTTTCGTAACCTAAATCATTGCCGGCTGCGGTAACCATGGTTGAATCAGCTCCCAAATTAATAGCTGGCAAAGCTTGGCGACCTGCTGTTACAGGGTGTAAAAACTCTACTGCTAGATGGGATGCGTCGCAGTTAGAACCACCATTGCCCATGGTTAACATTTTGCCATCATTTTTATAAACTTCGGCAATCATCTTAGCCGCTGCTAGTAATTTTTGTTCGTTAGATTTAAAGTATTTTTGCTTGGTATCAATGCTTTCTTGTGCTTTTTGTCGAATAGATGTTAATAAAACACTATCATCTACTCCACTAGAAAGTTTTTTGGTATTGTTATCTTGTCGGGGTTCTTTTTTTAGTTTGTCCATAAATGGGTATAAACCTTGAAGTTTTTGGTCATCGTTTGACATGCTTTTTACCTCA
>CAZZKU010000165.1:0-2913 GCA_964654635.1 uncultured Piscirickettsiaceae bacterium
TTTCTGAACTCGATAAAAAACACGCTCCCCATTTTCTATCTCAACACTTACCAAATCATTAATATGCAAAGCCATGATAAATTCATTGCCATCATGTTTAGTTTGTATAATTGGCTCTTGAACAATCCCTCTTTTTTTAGCCGACTTGGTGCCTGTCATTGCTCGCCTATGAGCTTCAAACATATTAATAAAAACACCTTTTATTTTATCTGTTTCGGTATTTTTTATAATTTCTACATGATGGTTATTGCCAAATGCCATCCATTTAAATATTTTGCCATTGGTGTCTTTTACGGGTAATTTATTTTGTTCTAATTTTTTAAGACTCGTTTTTGATTGTAAAACTCTTACTCGCTTAATAGGAGTTTTGCCATCTTGGTGATAAACCGTTACCTCGGGTGAAAAGGCTTTTTTAGAGTCATTATCAAAACTTTTTAAGTGTGCTAAAACTTGATTTTTTATGGTTTTATCGACAATGCTATTCGCATTTTTAACGGTAAAATCACCCGTTAAAGTTTTTCGATAAACTAGCCCACCATGCTTTTCTATATAACCAGCCCCCGTTTCTTCATGCAAACCGCCTGATAATTTTCGTTGGACATCGTGTGAAACTATCATGTGTTTAAGGTGTTCTGCTAACTGTTCTCTAAAATGTGAAGTTGGTGGTGTTATTTTTAATTTTTTTTCATTGGTTTGCGTCCAGTGCAGAATTTTTTTATATAAGCTTCTATCAACACAAGCCACGACTGCCGCATCTATGGCATGATGGCGATGGTCGGTGCGTTCTTTTTTGTCGGTTTCGCCAATTAGGCTATTTAACCCCCATTGATGCCTTAACCATGCGGTGGTTACGCCTTTACTGGTGCTGACATCACAACCTAATGTTTTAAGATAGCTAATGGCTAGTTTAGAAATGTAGCGTGTGTCATTGAGTTGATTAGAAATGAAGTCTCTATCTTGCAGGTCTTTTTCTGTTTTATAAAACCTTGCTTTTTTATTATCTAAGCCTTTCCATTTAGCAATGGATTGGGTTATTTGATTCCATTTATCTTCTTGTTCTCCCCAAGTATCTTTAGGTGTTCTGTCGCCTTTATAGCGATTTTCTGCAGTAAAACAAACCACTTTATTCATGTAAGAATCATCTAGTGATTTTTTATAAGGAATAATATGGTCTATTTCAACAGATGCACTAAAAACTTGGTTTAAAGCGATTGATTTATTGCTATAAGCACATCGTTCGTCTTGGTCTTTCCATAATCGATACTTTAGTTTATCGGTATGCTTGGGGTATTGCCCTAAGCCTAAACTTTGATAAGCTTTTTCTGCTATCTCATTGGCTTTTTGATTACGTTTTTGCTGTGCTTCGTTTTCTTTGTAGCGTTTGGTATTCATTTCTAAATCACGCGCCATTTCGATACGAATGGCAAACAACTTACCATGTTCTTTAATAATGGCATTGACTACTCTTTTTATTTCGTGCATACCTTTATTTACGATAGGGTTGGCGGTTTCTGGTGGTTTGTCTAACAGTTCGTTGAACGTTGTTAAATCCGCTTTGGTTTCGTATTGATAACCTGCTTGTATTCTTGCATCAGAATAAATTAAGCCATTTTTTAAATGCGGTAACATTTTGTTAATGGCTTTTAATGAATGGTTGCTATGCCCTGGTTCAAACTCTAATAAACAAAGTTCAATTGCTTGTTGACTGGTAAAGTTCCAGTGATTCATTAATCTGTTTTTTAAAACAGATTTCTTTTTAATCGTTAATAAATCTTCAACTAAATTAATTTGTTGTTCTGCTGAATAGTTTTGCCAAATATCACTAATTATTTTTTTAATGGCACAACCAGTAAGGTTTCCTTTAAAGCTTTTGGCTTCTAAATTTAGTTTGGTTGATTTATCTACCCCTAATATTTTCCTGAGTTCTGTTAGTGTTATTTTGGTGTTATTTTCAAAGTGAGCAATTAATAAAGCCTTTTGCTCTGCTGATGCAGGAATATCTTTTTCTGAATGGCGTTCAAAATAAGTTAGGTTGTTAATATCTTGTAAATAGCGAAATTGTTGAACTTCTAATCGTGCAACCAAACTTCTGTTTTTAGCTAGTTCAAGCGAACATTTACCGACTCTATCGGCTTTTAACTTTAACGGGCGTTGATAAAAAATGATTCTTTTAACACCTTTTTTATCTTCCATGAAATCAGTTGGTAGGTCTGTAAAAAATGCTTGTTGCTGTTGCCAGATTAACGCTAATTCTTCACGATACATTTGTCGGTCGGTTCGTAAGTGTCCACCTTCGTGGGAACGATTTCTTTTGCATTTTCCTCGTTCCAAGTTATATAAGTATTCGCCTAATGTTCTTGAACCTGTTTCACTAATCGCTTTCTTTACTTCGGCAATGTCGGTTTTAAACTGCCCTTCTTCTTTGTCTGCTGATTCACTTTCATCATTTAGCTGTAAATATGCAATGGTATCTGGGTCATCAATTAAATCCCCCGCTACTTGTTTTTTGGAGCTTAAAAAACCTCTTCGGGCAACAAAATGTAACAGTATTCTGCCAAATTCATGGGCGGTTAGTTGTTGGTCAAGTGCTTTGGCTCTTAATTGGTAAGGGTCGCCCAGTTCATTTAAAATTATTTCAGGTTGTTGGCTATCTTTAAGATTGGTTGGCAATAAATTTAATGAGATAAGATAATTCATCATCCGTTGTTTACGCCTTGCCCTGCGTTGTAAGACTCTTCTGCCTAGTCGCATATTACGACGTTTAACATTTTTCGGCGTTGGCACTTTTTCTTCTACGGCTTTTGAAAAGATACGGCTGCCAATATCAACAAGATTTTTTTGTTGCTGTTCATCTTCGCTATACAATGCCCAACCTAGTGAATTGCTTCCTAAATCTAGCCCTAAAATTAATTT
>CAZZKU010000166.1:0-2901 GCA_964654635.1 uncultured Piscirickettsiaceae bacterium
AAAATACCAGATAACTACCGAGAGAATGATTATGTTAAGGTAGAAAATATGGGGTTGCCTGCGGACTCAAAAAATTTAGCAGGACATTTGTTTACTAAGTTCGTCGAGGCTTAGAAGAGGAAATTAAATTGACAAAAACTACTAACAACCTACCTTTTGAAGATGAAGGTACAGTTTTAGAAGCTGTTAAACCTAGAATTAAACCACCAAGGCGTTATCAAGTTTTATTATTAAACGATGATTTCACCCCTATGGATTTTGTAGTTGAGGTGTTATCGCGTTTTTTTGGCTTAGACTTAACAACCGCAGAAACCGTAATGATGCAGGTACACCAACAAGGAAAGGGTATTTGTGGCGTTTATAGTAAAGAAATAGCAGAAATGAAAGTTAACCAAGTTAATACATTTGCACGAGAGAATGGTCATCCGCTTAAGTGTCAAATGGAGGTAATATAAATGTTAAGTAAAGAATTACAGTTAACCCTAAGCAACGCGTTTAGTTTGGCAACAGAGTATGAGCATGAATACGTTACACTTGAACATTTATTGCTTGAATTGTTAGGTTTACCAACAGTTAGAGAAGTCGTTGAAGCTTGTGGAGTTGTCGCTGAAAAAATAGAGGCTGAAATAGAGCTTTATCTTGAAGGTGAAGAGGTCGCACCAAAGCCTGAAGAATTGTTACCAACAATAGCATTTCAGAGAGTAATAGAACGTGCTATCTACTTAGTTCAAACCAATGGCTACACTGAAGTAACTGGCTTACATGCCTTGGCATCTATTTATTCTGAACAAGATTCACATGCCGTTTACCTACTAGAAACCGCAGGAATCCAAAGAGCAGATGTATTAAGTTATATTTCTCATGGGGTAATTGCCCAACAGCAAGAAGATTTTTTAGGTCACCCAAGCCAAGGAAATAAAGATGAAGCCTCTGAAGTCGAAGAAGAAGGTCCAATTGAAAAATTCAGTACCAATTTAAACCAACAGGTAGAAAAGGGTGAAATAGACCCTATTATTGGACGAGAATGGGAACTAAATCGTACTTTAGAAATTTTATCTCGCCGTCGTAAAAACAATCCCTTGTTAGTGGGTGAGCCAGGAGTGGGGAAAACAGCCGTAGCAGAAGGGTTGGCCTATAAAATAGTTAACAATGAAACCCCTGAATTACTAGAAAACGCCACTGTTTATAGCCTAGACATGGGAGCGTTATTATCAGGAACACGCTATCGTGGTGACTTTGAAAAACGTTTCAAAGGATTGCTAAAAGCTTTAGAAGCAGAAACAAATGCTATTTTGTTTATAGATGAAATTCATACTATTGTTGGAGCAGGAGCGGTTCAAGGGGGTTCAATGGACGCTTCTAACTTAATGAAACCCGCTTTAGCCTCGGGTAAGTTACGTTGTGTCGGGGCAACCACCTATGAAGAGTTTCGTGGAATTTTTGAAAAAGACAAAGCTCTAGCGAGACGCTTTCAAAAAGTAGATGTTAAAGAACCTTCTACACAAGAAACTTTTGAAATTTTGAAAGGATTAAAATCACAGTTTGAAAAACATCACAATGTTAAATACACCTTGCCAGCTATTAGGCAGGCGGTGGATTTATCAGCTCGATTTATTAACGATCGATTTTTACCCGATAAAGCCATTGATGTGATTGATGAAGCAGGGGCAAAGCAAGCGTTAATGCCAAAGAAAAAACGTAAAAAACAAATTTCAGTTAATGAAGTTCAACAAATTATTGCTAATATTGCCCGCATTCCCATCTCACAAATTACTCAAAAAGAACGTGATAAATTATTGAATTTAGAGGAAAGTTTACAAAGGGTTGTCTTCGGGCAAAATGAAGCTGTTTCTCAATTAGTCTCTGCGATTAAGTTAGCAAGATCAGGTTTAAACGAGCCGAATAAACCCACTGGAGCTTTCCTCTTTTCAGGGCCAACAGGAGTGGGAAAAACAGAATTAACTCAGCAGTTAGCCAAACATTTAGGAATTGAGTTAATCCGTTTTGATATGTCTGAATACATGGAAGCCCATTCAGTTTCTCGTTTAATTGGTGCGCCTCCAGGCTATGTTGGATTTGACCAAGGTGGTTTATTAACCGAAACGGTTAATAAAACACCACATTGTGTTGTGTTGCTAGATGAAATTGAAAAAGCACACCCTGATGTATTTAATTTATTATTACAAGTAATGGATAATGGAACTTTAACCGACAACAATGGACGAAAAGCAGACTTTAGAAATGTAATTTTAATTATGACCTCTAATGTAGGGGCAAGCCAGTCTGACAGAAGCACGATGGGCTTTATGGAGCAAGACCATACTTTGGACGTAGGTGGCGAGCTTAAAAAGGTGTTCACGCCAGAGTTTCGTAACAGGCTAGATGCGGTTGTACAATTTGGTCGCTTAACCAAAGACGTTATGCACTCGGTTGTTAATAAATTTATATTTGCTCTAGAAGCCAACTTAGCCGATAAAAAAGTAGAGCTTAAGTTAACTAAAACGGCATTAGATTGGTTAGCAGAAAAAGGCTATGACCCACAAATGGGAGCAAGACCAATGAGCCGTCTAATTCAAAATGAGATTAAAAAGCCGCTAGCAGATAAACTGCTCTTTAGTGAACTACAAGGCGGTGGCAGAGTAACTATTGACGTGGTTAAAGGTAAAATTGCTTTGTTAGTTGATGAGCCTGTTAGTTAGGTGATTTCTTAATGACTTTAAAAACAAAACTAGGCGGTTTGCTATTAATTGTCGCTTACCTATTGCTTATTCCTGGTGTTAGCTTACCCGTATTACAGGTAACCACCACTTTAGATAAAGCGGTTTTAACCGAAATGGGAAAAACTTCTTTTATGGAAAGCCAAGAATTGCCACCTTTTATGGCACAAATGGTACAAGGAAT
>CAZZKU010000167.1:0-2869 GCA_964654635.1 uncultured Piscirickettsiaceae bacterium
ATAAAGAAGCAGAACAACGCTGGAATAAATAGAGACCTGTAAATTAATGAAAACTTTTGATGACGCTTTAAACTACTTAATCAGCCAAGCAATTCCAACAATAAAAACCCAACAAGTTAATATTGGATTGGCACTAGGAAAAACACTGGCAGAAAATATTGTTGCTAAGGTAGATGTTCCTGCCCACGACAATAGCATGATGGATGGCTATGCTCTGAACGTAGAAAACTTAAAAAACAGACAAGTTTTTTCGGTTAGCCAACGTATTGCCGCTGGAGATGTTGGACAAACATTAACCAACAACACCTTAGCAAGAATTTTTACTGGTGCTCCTATTCCAAAAGGAGCTAATGCCGTCATTATGCAAGAAGAAACCGAGCAGAATGGCGATGAAATTCTTATTACCGCGCTAAAAACTAAGGCTGGGCAAAATATTAGAGTTATTGGTGAAGACATTGCTAAAAACAGCATCATTCTAAATAAAGGGCATAAATTACGAGCCCAAGACTTAGGCTTAATTAGCTCTATTGGTATTGCAAAAGTAACAGTTTATAAGCCTCTAACGATTGCCACCTTTACCTCTGGAAATGAGCTTCTTGAACCAGGTGAAAAATTACAAGAAGGTAAAATATACAACGCCAATCGCTATGTTCTAGCAGGAATTATCCCTCAACTAGGTTTTGAGTTAATAGACCTAGGTACAGTAGAAGACACCTTAGAAGCAACCATTGAAGCAATGAGCCAAGCTGCTAAAGTTGCCGATATTGTTATTACGACTGGCGGAGTTTCCGTAGGGGAAGAAGACCATATTAAGCCAGCAATAGAACACTTAGGTTCACTTGACCTATGGAAAGTAAAAATGAAACCTGGAAAACCTCTGGCTTTTGGCAATATAAAAGGCGTCCCTTTTATTGGACTTCCTGGTAATCCTGTATCCGCCTTTGCCACTTTTATGCTATTTGCACGCCCCTACTTACTTAGCATGCAAGGTCAAACCAACCAACTGCCTTCGCCTGTTTGGTTACCTGCTAACTTTGAATGGAATAAAACCAGCTTTAGGCGAGAATTTGCTCGTGCGAAACTAACCAATCAAGCACAAAAAACTTGGGTAGAAATCCATCCAAATCAAAGCTCTGGCGTATTAAGCTCTGTGGTTTGGGCAGATGGGTTTGTTGTTATTCCAGAAGATACGGCTATCAAAAAAGGCGACCTGGTTGCCTACTACTCTTTTGCGGATTTAAATTAAGGAATTTACCATGACCAACAAACTTACTCACTTAGATGAAAAAGGACAAGCACGCATGGTAGATGTAAGCGATAAATCGCATACACAGCGTGAAGCCAGAGCAATGGCTGTCATCAACATGCGACCTGAAACTTTAACCATGATAATCGAAGGGAAACATAAAAAAGGCGACGTAATGGCAACGGCTCGTATTGCAGGCATAATGGCTGCAAAAAAAACGCCCGACATTATCCCCATGTGCCACCCTTTAATGCTCACCTCAGTAAAAGTAGAAATCATACCTAATACCGAAAAAAGTGCTGTTGAAATTACTGCTATCTGTAAATTAGTAGGACAAACAGGCGTAGAAATGGAAGCCCTTATGGCAGCATCGGCTGCCGCCTTAACCCTTTATGATATGTGTAAAGCGGTAGACAAAGGCATGGTTATTGACCAACTACAACTACTAGAAAAGAAAGGTGGCAAAAGCGGACACTGGATTAGAACCAATTAGGATTAAAAAAACACTTAAACGACAATACATGCTTTAAAAGCATTAACTTATATTGCCAAAAACCCTAAAATCGCCAGGGGTGGCCCCCTATAATAGGCTAATTTAGCTTTATTTAGTTGCCAGAATAACCGCTCTTAAAGGAGCTGGGTAGCCTTCTATAGTTTTACTGCTATTATCAGGGTCTAAAAACGTTTCTAGCGAGTTCCACTTCATCCATTCCGTGGTTCTTTGCTCTTTAATGCTGGTTTGATTTAGGTCAACACAGCGAACATTTTTAAAACCGCATTTTTCTACCCACCGAATTAGTTCTGGTACGCTAGGTAAAAACCACACATTATTCATTTGCCCATAACGCTCTTTTGGTACCAGTAGCTGACCAAATTCCTCAGGAACAACAAGCGTTTCTAATACCATTTCACCACCTGGTGTTAGGTGTTTTTTTAAATCTAATATATGGTCAATTGGCGATTTTCGGTGATACAACACCCCCATTGAAAAAACCGTATTGAACTCATCGGCTTTGTTTATAACTGGCAAGGCCTCTAAGGTTAAAGGCAAAAAGAAAGCGGGTTTTTCTTCACCTATAAAGTGTTTTAAAATTAAAAATTGCCCCATTGACAAAATACTGGGGTCAACCCCAACCGCCAATTTTGCCCCTTCACCGAGCATTCTCCAAAGATGGTAACCACTGCCACAACCAACATCTAATACTTTGCGGTTTTTTAACGGAGCTAGATGCGGTAAGACTCTATCCCACTTCCAATCAGAACGCCATTCGGTGTCTATCTCCACTCCTTCAATATTAAAAGGTCCTTTTCGCCAAGGCATAAACTCTTTTAAATGATTTCTTAAGTTGGCTTGCTGTTGGCTAGTTATTTTGTTGGAAACCGCACTAACAACAGACTGGTTAATACTACTGTCGGTCGAGGCTGGAAACTGCTTAATCGCATCTAAAGCGGGCAACCAACGGCTTAAGTTACCATTATTTTTTTCTAGCAATTCTTTTTCTAATAAAGGTGGCAGTACATTTTTCCACTCTTCCAAACGAGTGTCATAGAGTATTGACCATAAATTATCATAATGCTGTAAGAAATGTTTCATGTGGAACTTTTTTTCGCTAAAAACCAAGG
>CAZZKU010000168.1:0-2859 GCA_964654635.1 uncultured Piscirickettsiaceae bacterium
TAGAATTTATCAGCGTATAAATGTATTATATAATCATTAGTCGATAGATTAATTTCATAAATATTTTTAAATAATATATTTTACATAAAACAGGATTTAACCAATGAAATCATCAATGAAAACTTTACTAACAACTAGTGTACTAATGTTTAGCTTAAGTGCTAGCAACATTGCTCTTGCAGGACAAGATTTAGCAAAAGGTCTTAATGTTATGGTTACTTCACCTGACACCCAAACTCAATTGATGGCAATGGTGCTTTCCATGCAAACCATTAAAAAACACGACAAAAAAGTCAATATGGTTTTATGCGGACCAGCGGGTGATTTAGCTTTAGCGGCAACTGTTTCGCCTAAACTAAAGCCTAAAAATGTTTCGCCGACTATGTTATTAAACAAAATAATCAAACTAGGCGGAAACGTTAAAGTTTGCCCTTTATATTTGCCTAATGCGAATAAAACTCAAGCTGACTTAATTAAAGGTATTGACGTTGCAAAACCACCGATGATTGCTAAGCAGTTATTAAATAAAAACTTTAAAAATATTACTTACTAATATATTTTAGTTCATATCCTGCGGATCTACGTCTATCGACCAGCGTATTTTAGAAATATCTGGGTAAGCGTAGATTTGGCTTTCAACTTTCCCTAACCAATTATGTAACGCTCCTCTATTGCTTGCTTGCATTAATAATTGATAGCGAAAACGGGATTCTTTTTTTAACATCGGTGCGGCAACCGGACCAAACACCTCTAAGCCTTGTCTTAAATTACTCATCAATGCATTCTGCACATCTTGTAAAAAACTCCAGCCTAATTGTGGATCAGTACTTTCTGCTCTTAACAATATTTGATAACTATAAGGTGGTAATTCTGCAGCTCTTCGTTCATGTAAAGCTTCGGAGGCAAATTTTGAGTAACCACTATTAACCAACGTTTTTAACAAAGGGTGTTCGGGATTTAAGGTTTGAATAAACACCTCTCCTTTTTGCTTAGCACGCCCAGCTCTGCCCGATACCTGCACCGTTAATTGTGCCATTCGCTCTGCGGCTCTAAAATCACAGCTAAACAAACCTTGGTCTATTTCTAAAATAGCTACCAAAGTGACCTTGGGAAAATGATGCCCCTTGGCAAGCATTTGTGTACCAATTAAAATACGGGCTTCTCCTGCTGCCGCTTTGGCACTAATTTCTGCCATTTGACCTTTATCTCTAGTAGTGTCTCTATCTACCCGCAAGACAACTTCATCGGGAAACCATTCTTGCACAACTTGAGCTAGTTTTTCTGTACCTTGTCCCTGGTGGGATAATTTAGTGCCAGTACAGCTAGGGCAATGAATGGGAGAGTTTTGTTGGTATCCACAATGATGACATTTCAATTGTTTATATTGGTGATGATAGGTCATATTGGCATCACAGCTTTGGCAGTTGGCTTGCCAGCCACAGTCTTGACACATTAAAACAGGGGCATAACCTCGCCTATTTAAAAACAGTAAAACTTGATTGCCCTGCTGAACATGCTCGCTAATTTTTTCTTTTAATAAGCTCGATATACCTGCATTGTCAGCTAAAGAATCATCGCCTCGCACATCTAACAAGTGAACATCTGGCATGTCTGCTCCACCTGCTCGCATATTCAACTTTAAATAACCATAACGACCGATTAAAGCATTGTGCAAAGTTTCCAAAGAAGGGGTTGCTGAACCTAGCACAACAGGTACATTTTCTAAATGGGCTCGGCGAATTAAACAGTCGCGAGCCGAATAACGAAAAGAATCTTGCTGTTTAAACGACAAATCGTGTTCTTCATCTAAAATACAAATACCCAAGTTTTTAAATGGGGTAAAAATGGCTGAACGAGTGCCTAGCAAAACTTTAATTTGCCCCGTTTTAATCATAAACCAAGCACAATGACGTTCTTTATCAGATAAGGCTGAATGCATTAACGCAACGGGTTGTTTTAAAAAAGATTCAAACCTAGCAACGGTTTGTGGGGTTAAGCCAATTTCCGGCACCAAAACTAAAGCCTGTTTTCCCTCCTTTAGCACAGCTTCAATCATGCCTAAATAAGCTTCTGTTTTACCACTTCCTGTCACCCCTTCTAATAAAAAAGCTTTAAAACTATTTAATTGTTTTTGGCTAACAACTTCATCTACTGCCTGTTGTTGCTCATCATTTAAAGAGTGTTTTATTTGCAAATTAGCATGATTTTCTTGCCCCGCATGTAAACAGGGGAGCGTTACTTTTTCAACCCAACCTAATTGTTCAAAACGCTTCATTGCTGAACGCCAAGTAGTCAAATTTTCATTTAATAGGCGGGCGGTTTGTACTGATGAACCCGTCGTTAATAGCTGTTTCATTAACGATAATTGCTGAATTGCATTCGATTTAATGTTATTTTGAGCTGTTTTACCTAATTCAGACAATATCCACCCCCCCACCCCTGGCAATTCTAGGGTTTCTCCCTGTCTTAAACGCTTAGGTAAAGCGGTTTGAAACACATTGCCTATTGGTTCGTGATAATAATGAGCTGCCCACTGCAGAAGCTCTAAATCTCTTTTAGAAAACAAGGCTTGTTCATCAACCACCGAATCGATTTGCATAATTTTTTCGGGTAACAAATCACTTTCTGCATTGGTTGCTAACACAATTCCAATTAATTTTCGTCCACGCAATTTTACCCAAACCCGCCCGCCCACAACTGGGGCAGGATTGCTTAGTTTAAAACAATAATCTAACGGAGTTAAAAAAGGGCCTGGCACGGCAATTTTAAGAATCATTAAGGCTACATTTAATTTATAATTTAAGTCTATTTTAAGCGAAGAAATGAAAAGCATGCTAATAAATTGCGACATGGGTGAAG
>CAZZKU010000169.1:0-2846 GCA_964654635.1 uncultured Piscirickettsiaceae bacterium
CGTTGTTTTTTTAGGTTTTTAAGGGCGGTCAGTTCAGAAAACTGGTTAATATTTGCTAGGCTATTCACAATGTCTAAATCAACTCCAGGCCATTCTTGTTGATAAGAACGCACCATTGGCATTAGCCATTCAAAACAGGTGTGGCACTCTACTCCTATCCATAATCGCCCTGTTTGACCTTGCTCTAAGCTTTTAAGGCGGTGTTCGGTTTGGATTAATCTGGGTAAAATGTCGTTAGCGGTGGTTAATAAAATTTTTCCCGCTTCTGTCCAGATTAAAGGGGAGGACTTGCGGACAAATAAACTTAAACCCAGTAAGTTTTCTAATTGTTTAATTTGATGCGACAAGGCGGATTGCGTCATATGCAATGCGTGGGCAGTCGCTACCACAGAGCCTGTCTTAGCAAGAGTTTGAATTGTTTTTAAATGCTTTATTTCAATCATATTTAACGCCTAAAACCTAAAAATCACCAGGGGTGGCCCCCTCTTATTGTTATTATATGAATTAAATTCATGTTTATTTGAATTTAATTCGTTTGTTTTCATGTTTTGTTCTGGTTAAACTGCACCCGTCATTAAAAAAAGGAACAAAAACATGAAAATACATAATTTAGGCTATCCACGAATCGGCACAAAACGAGAATTAAAGTTTGGGCTAGAGCAATATTGGAAAGGTGAAAAAAGCGAAGCTCAATTAAACCTTTTGGCAAAAGAAATTCGTCAACAAAACTGGCAAACACAATTAGATGCAGGGGTAGAGCTTATTCCTGTTAACGACTTTGCCTATTATGATCAAGTGCTAAATATGAGTACCTTGCTAGGAGTGATTCCTAATCGTTTTGCTCAACAAAATTACGACATTGAAGTGGCTTTTCGTATGGCTCGTGGGCGAGCTCCTTCTGATGATGGGCATTGCTGTGGTGGTGGAAGTTCTTCCCAGTCAAAAGCAGATTTTGCGGGGGCGATGAAAAAATGGTTTGGCACCAATTACCATTACATTACCCCAGAGCTAGAAGCCAGTACCGAATTTAAATTAACCGATACTCGTTTGTTTGATGAGGTTGATGAAGCCATTTCTCTAGCGGGTGCAAAAGCAGTAAAACCTGTTTTAGTCGGCCCTGTTACCTACCTTTATCTTGCTGAAAATAAAGGAACGAACATTGAAAAATTAAGTCGCTTGCCTGCTTTGTTAGAAGTTTATAAAGAGGTTTTAGCAAAGCTAGCCGCTAAAGGAGTCGAGTGGGTACAAATTGATGAGCCTATTTTAACCCTAGAGCTAGAAACCAGTTGGCAAGATGCGATTGCTACTGCTTATGCAGAACTTGCAAAAGCGGATGTTAATATTTTACTAGCAAGCTACTTTGAAACCCTTGGTGAACAGCTTGACTTGGTTGCTAGTCTGCCAGTTGCAGGGTTTCATTTTGATGCTGTTTGGGGTAAAAAACAACTAAACAGCGTGGTAGATGCTATTTCTGCGAATAAAGTTTTGTCTTTAGGTTTGATTGATGGGCGAAACATCTGGAAGACGGACTTAAATAAGGCAATTGAATTAGCTCAAGCGGCTAAAGATAAATTCGCTAATAATTTGTGGATTGCCCCAAGTTGTTCGCTATTACATGTGCCTGTAGATTTAGATTCTGAACAAAAATTATCAGCTGAATTAAAGGGTTATCTTGCTTTTGCAAAACAAAAACTAGCAGAAATAAAAGTATTGGCTGATGCTTTAAGCGGTAAAGATGTAACAAAATCCTTGGCAGATAATGCTAGATTTATTCAAGCAAGAGCCAAATCAAGCATGGTCAACAATGCGAAGGTGCAGGCAAGGTTAGCTAAAATAGGTGATATTCCACTTAATCGCCAAAACCCTTATACAGAAAGGGCTAAGCTACAGAAACCAAAATATAACTTACCCTTGTTTCCAACCACCACAATTGGTTCTTTTCCACAAACAGCAGAAATACGCCAAGCAAGACGAGCTTTTAAAGCGGGCGATTTAACCGAAGCCCAATATGTTGAGCAGATGCAGGCAGAAATTCGTGATGTGGTAGAGCGTCAAGAACGTATCGGCATTGACGTATTTGTACACGGCGAGCCAGAAAGAAACGACATGGTTGAATATTTTGGCGAACAGTTAGGTGGTTATGCCTTTAGCCAGTTTGGTTGGGTACAATCGTACGGTTCTCGTTGTGTTAAACCGCCTATTATTTATGGCGATGTTTCCCGTGAAACACCGATGACGGTAGCTTGGTCACAATACGCCCAAAGCCAAACCAGTAAAACCATGAAAGGCATGCTAACAGGGGCAGTAACTATGTTGCAATGGTCATTTGTGCGCGATGATCAGCCAAGAGAAATAACCTGTAACCAAATCGCACTCGCTCTGCGTGATGAAGTGCAAGACTTAGAAAAGGCGGGTATTGAGATGATTCAAATTGATGAAGCTGCCTTGCGAGAAGGCTTGCCTTTAAAGCAATCTGACTGGGCTGAATATCTAAAGTGGGCAGTTAATTCTTTCCGCTTAACTACCTCTGGAGTAAAGGATACTTCGCAAATCCATACTCATATGTGCTATTCAGAGTTTAACGATATTATTCAAGCTGTAGCGGACATGGACGCAGATGTGATTACCATTGAAACTTCAAAGTCGCAAATGAAGCTACTAGATGCTTTTGTTGATTTTGACTACCCAAATGAAATAGGACCAGGAGTTTATGATATACATTCGCCAAATATTCCAACTACCGAGCAAATGGTCGAGCTAATTCAAAAAGCGGCTAATAATATTGCGATAGATAGGTTATGGGTAAACCCAGATTGCGGGCTAAAAACCCGTGGCTGGGCAGAAAC
>CAZZKU010000170.1:0-2801 GCA_964654635.1 uncultured Piscirickettsiaceae bacterium
CCCACCCCTGGCGATTTTTAGGTTTTTAATGCAAAATTCGAGTGCGAATCGTGCCTTCAATTGCTTTTAACTGCTTCAAGCCAGCTTCTCTGTCTGCTGAATTAATATCAATGACGACATAACCAATATCACTGTCTGTTTGTAGATACTGTGCGGCAACGTTGATGTTGCTGGCAGCAAACGCTTGGTTTATATCGTTCATTACGCCAGGTTGATTGTGGTGAATGTGTAGTAAACGACTGCATTTTTTGTTTTCAGAAGACTGACATTCTTTTTGCTCAGGCAGGGATACCGCAGGGAAGTTTTTTGCTGAAACGGTTGTACCAGTATCAGAATAGCGTACTAACTTGGTGGCAACTTCTAAACCAATATTGGCTTGTGCTTCTTCGGTACTACCGCCAATGTGTGGAGTTAAGATAACATTATCTAACCCTCTTAAAGCAGAATGGAATTCTTCATTATTTGACTTAGGTTCTACTGGAAAAACATCAATCGCCGCACCACTTAAATGCCCCGATTTAATAGCATCGGCAAGGTCTTCAATTTTTACCACCGTGCCACGAGCAGCATTAATAAAAACAGCACCTTTTTTCATTAAAGCAAATTGTTCCGCCCCCATCATATCCTGTGTTTCTGCGGTTTCAGGAACGTGTAAACTAATAACATCTGATTCTGCTAACAAGGAATTTAAATTTTTTGCTTGAATAGCATTGCTTAGTGGAAGCTTGGTTTCAACATCATAAAATTTAACTCGCATACCAATGTTTTCAGCCATAATACTTAGTTGAGTACCAATGTGACCATAACCAATAATACCTAATGTTTTGCCTCTTGCTTCTACTGAACCTATCGCTGATTTATCCCATTCACCACGGTGAACTTTGGCACTTTTTCTAGGAATATCTCTTAGCAATAAAAGAATTTCACCTAATACCAATTCAGCAACTGAACGGGTGTTAGAAAACGGGGCATTAAAAACAGGAATGCCTTTTAGCTTTGCTGCATCCAAATCAACTTGGTTAGTTCCGATGCAAAAACAACCTACTGCCACTAGCTTTTCGGCCGCATCAAATACTTCTTTGGTTAATTTTGTACGTGAACGAATACCTACAAAATGAACGTCTTTAATTTTTTCTTTTAAGTCTTTGTCTGCTAGAGAAGTCTTTAAATATTCAATATTGTCATAACCATTGTCGGTAAAAACGTCTACTGAACTGGGGTGTATCCCTTCTAACAACAGAACTTTTATTTTACTTTTACTAAGTGAATTATTGCTCATAATATCTTCCTAAATTTATTGGTTGCGTCTTTTTTGCTGACCGCTTTTTTTATTCTTTTTTTTGTTTTTTCTTTTCAAAAAAGCATTCGTAGCCTGATTTTCTGACTTACCTTTGCGAAAAGTATAATTTGATTTTCTGTTTTCAAATGGGTTTACACTGGTTTTATATTCAATAAATACTGGGGTTCCCACCCACTTAAATGCTTTACGGAATACATTCATTAAATAACGCGTATAAGACTTAGGCAGTTTATCGACTTTATTGCCATGGATAATAACTCTAGGTGGGTTAAGACCGCCTAAGTGGGCATAGCGTAATTTAACTCTGCGCCCGTTAATTAATGGTGGTTGGTGGTCTAGTACCGATTGTTCTAATACTCGATTTAAATCAGAAGTCGATACTTTTTTCATTACCGCACTATAAACGGCTTTAACCGATTTAAATAAATCGCCCACTCCTGAACCGTGTAGAGCAGAAATAAGATGTTTTTTAGCGTATTCAACAAACTTTAATTTAAATTCTAATTCGTGTTTAATTTTACTGCGTTGTTCTTCAGTTAAATTATCCCATTTATTAATCGCTAGCACCATACCTCTACCTGACTCTAGAACCAAACCAAGTAAAGTTAAATCTTGATCGGTAATACCTTCTGAACCATCAATAACTAGAATAACCACGTTGCACGATTCCATTGCTTCAATCGCTTTAACGATACTAAACTTTTCTATTTTTTCTTTAATATTTTTTCGACGGCGAACACCAGCAGTATCAATTAACGTATATTCTTGTCCATCTCGTTCGAAAGGTACAAATATACTGTCTCGAGTCGTACCAGGTAGGTTAAATGCCACTAGGCGTTCTTCACCGACCATACGATTTATTAAGGTTGATTTTCCCACATTAGGACGACCAATAACTGCTACACGAATACCAGGGTGTTCGTCTAAAGCCAGTCCTTTTTCTTCTTCTGGTTCAATATCAAAACCGCTTAAAATATCTTCTATGGTTTCGGTAACATTTTCGCCATGAGCAGATGAAATAACATAAGGTTGCCCCAGACCCATTTGATAAAATTCAGCAGATATTATTTCGGCATCAAACCCTTCTGCCTTGTTTACCAGTAAATAAATAGCCTTGTCAAAGTTACGTAAATAAGCGGCAATAGATTCATCGGTAGGCAATAATCCTGCTCGTCCATCTACCAAAAATAAAACCGCATCGGCTTCTTGAATAGCTGAACAAACCTGCCCTGCCATAAGCGGTTCAACCCCTTCTTGCTCACCACTTAAGCCACCTGTATCAACGACAATAAAGGGAACTTCACCTACTCGCCCTGTTCCATACTGACGATCTCTAGTCAAACCTGGATAATCAGCAACAAGCGCATCTCTACTTCTTGTTAACCTGTTAAATAAGGTAGATTTTCCAACATTTGGTCTGCCAACTAGGGCTATAACGGGTTTACTCACGCATCTTTCTCATTTGTTTTATTTATTAGTTCACTATTATCCCAAATCCCTA
>CAZZKU010000171.1:0-2770 GCA_964654635.1 uncultured Piscirickettsiaceae bacterium
ATAACTACTCTATCGTGTAATGGTTTAATGTTCATTTGAACTCCTAATAATTATTTAATGGGTTTAATAACTTTATTAATCTTTCATAGAAGTGGGGATGATTGATAAGGTTTCAAGAGTTTTATTTAAAACTTTTGAAATAAACCGTTATTTTTTTACTGTGGTTTTTTTAGCTGTTGTCTTTTTAGCGGGAGCTTTTTTAGCAACTGCTTTTTTTGCTGGTGCTTTTTTCGCCCCTCTACCTCGTTTTTTAGGTTCTGGAGCTTCTTCTAAACGCTTTTCACACTCTTCAAAAGTTAACGCCATCACATCTTCATCTTTGGCTATTTTGGCATTTTTCTTGGTGGTTATATTGGTAATATAAGGACCCCAACGTCCTTTTAATATTTTGACATCGGTGCCTTTAAATACACGAATAATTTTTTCAGCTTCAGCTTGAATTTTTAATTCTATTAACTCCACCGCCTCTTCAAGCGTAATGTGTAGTGGGTTAAAGCCTTTAATCGGGGCGTATTTTTTTGTTCCGTATTCTAAGTACGGGCCAAAAGGACCTTGTTTAGCAATAATAACCTGTCCTGCTTCTACTTCAAAAACAGTGCCATCTACTGCTGTTGCCGAATAACTGTTTGGCATTTTGCCTACTTCGCGTGGCAGTTTAAACAACTCTAAAGCATCTTCTAATTTTAATAAATCCATCTTTTGACCAGGCATTAAGCTGGCAAAAGTAGGTTTTTCTTCATTCTCACCATCGCCTAATTGCACATAAGGTCCGTAACGCCCAATCTTTACAAACATCGGCTTGCCTGTTTTAGGGTCATTGCCTATTGCACGAGACTGCCCTGCTTCTTCACGAGAAACATCTTCTGCGGCGACTACTTTTGGATGAAATTGGGTGTAGAATTTATCGAGCATGGTTGCCCACTTCTCTTCACCTTTGGCGATAGCATCAAACTGTTTTTCAACATTGGCAGTAAATTTAAAATCGAGAATATCACCAAAATGCTTCACTAAAAAGTCATTTACAATGCCAGCAATATCAGTTGGAAACAGTTTGCTTTTTTCTGTTCCTGAATTTTCAGTTAAGGTTTCAGCAACCAAATTGTCTGCATTTAAAGTAAGTTGGCGATAGTCTCTTGGCGCGCCTTCTCGGTCTTCTTTAACCACATAACCACGATTTTGAATAGTGTCAATTGTCGGTGCGTAAGTTGAAGGTCGTCCAATACCCATTTCTTCAAGAGTGCGAACCAAACTGGCTTCGTTATAACGAGCAGGAGGGCGAGAAAAACTTTGTCGAACTACTAGTTCACCTAACTCTAAAGCTTGCCCAACTTGCATTGGTGGCAATAAACCATCTTCACGTTTGCTACCTAAATCACCATCTAAGTTATATACTTTTAAGAAACCATCAAAGACTACCACTTCACCTTTTGCCACTAATTTATCAGCAGGTAAAGTAGAAATATTAATATCAACCGTGGTACGTTTTAACTGAGCATCTGACATTTGCGAGGCAATAGCACGTCGCCAAATTAGTTGGTACAAACGCTGTTCGTTACGCTCGCCTGTGACTTCTGAATCGGCAAAACTGGTAGGGCGAATCGCTTCATGTGCTTCTTGAGCATCGGAATTTTTGGTTTTAAAACGGCGAGTGTTTGAATAGTCTGCACCGTAGTTTCCGCTAATCACTTCCTTGGCACTTTTTAAGGCATCTTCTGATAAATTAACCGAATCGGTACGCATATAGGTTATTTTTCCAGATTCATATAACCGCTGTGCAACCATCATCGTTTGCTTGACAGAAAAGCCTAGTTTAGCTGAAGCTTCTTGTTGTAAAGTAGAGGTAGTAAAAGGTGGTTTTGGTGTTTTCTTAGCGGGCTTTTCTTCTAGCTTAGCCACGCTTAAACTAGCACCTTGCAACTGTTCTAAAAAAGTTTTGGCTTCGTCTTCTGTTTTAAAAGAAGCACTGCGTTTTACCGATAAATCGGCAACTTTTTTTAGCGCTTCATTTAATAAATTTAGCTGACCTTGCAGCTTAAATACAAAATCGGATTTAAAGGCTTCAATCTCTCTTTCTCTATCAACAATTAAGCGAACTGCTACTGATTGAACTCGACCCGCTGACAAGCCTGAACGAATTTTTTTCCATAAAATAGGCGATAATTCAAAGCCGACAATTCTATCTAGCAAACGTCTTGCTTGTTGTGCATGCACCAAATCCATATCGACCGTTCTTGGTTCGGCAATCGCTTTTTGGATAGCCGACTTGGTTATTTCATGGAATACAATTCGTTTAGTGTCTTTAATATCTAATTTTAGGGCTTCCGCTAGGTGCCAAGCAATGGCTTCTCCTTCGCGATCCTCATCAGTTGCTAGCCAAACGGTGTCCGCCTCTTTGGTTAGTTTGCGTAATTCAGCAACGGTTTTCTTTTTGTCGCTCGATATTTCATAGGTCGGTTCAAAGCCATTGGCTAAATCAATTCCCATCCCTTTTTTCTTAATATCACGAATATGTCCATAGCTTGATCTTACGGTAAACCCTTTACCTAAGTACTTTTCAATTGTTTTTGCTTTGGCCGGTGACTCGACGATTACTAGATTTGTCATGGTATATTTATTCTCAAAATTTAATTTCCTTTTACTAGATTGCAAAAAAAAAAATCAAAAAGCAATCTTTTTATTCTAAAACAGCTAAAAAAGACAGTATAGTAGGTTTATCTTTAGGAGACACTTAACAACTGATTAAAATTCTGGCAACGCCAAGTTTTCAGCA
>CAZZKU010000172.1:0-2761 GCA_964654635.1 uncultured Piscirickettsiaceae bacterium
GCTTCTTTTGGGGTAACAACCTACCTTACAAATGACAATGAAGACAGCATGATTTCTCGAGCTGACAAGGCATTGTATAAAGCAAAGGAAAATGGAAGAAACAGAGTTGAAGCGGGGTAATAGCATCAAACTACTAGCACCCTGCTACTTACTACCCACCCCTGGCGGTTTTAGGGTTTTTAGCTAAATTCAATCTTTCCATCTCGCAACTCAACATTAATTATAGAATTAGGCAAAAACTTACCCTCTAATATTAATTCTGCTAATGGGTTTTCAATCAACTGTTGCACCGCTCTTTTTAAAGGACGCGCTCCATAAACAGGGTCAAACCCTCGTTCACCAATTTGGTCAAGCACCGCATCAGATACCTTTAATGTTAAGTCATTTAAAGCCAACCTATCCGCCAAATTATTTAGCTGTATTGCAGCAATTTTTCTAATCTGAGCTTTCTCTAATGGGTGGAACACGGTTATTTCATCAATTCTATTGATAAATTCTGGTCTAAAATGATTGCCCACTACCTCCATTACTTGGCTTTTCATTTCTTCATAGCTGACTGTTCCTGCTTGCTGTTGAATAACTTGCGAGCCTAGGTTAGAAGTCATAACGATTACCGTATTTTTAAAATCTACCGTTCTGCCTTGTCCATCGGTTAGCCGCCCATCATCTAACACCTGTAACAAAATATTAAACACATCTGTGTGGGCTTTTTCAATTTCATCTAGCAAAATAATAGAATAGGGTTTACGGCGAACGGCTTCGGTTAAGTAGCCTCCTTGTTCATAACCGACATAGCCAGGAGGAGCCCCAATTAAACGGGCAACCGAATGTTTTTCCATAAACTCAGACATATCTAAACGAATAATAGCATTGGTAGTATCAAACAAAAAATCTGCTAAAGCTTTGGTTAATTCGGTTTTTCCCACCCCCGTTGGCCCCAAAAACAAAAACGAACCATTCGGACGATTTGGGTCAGCTAAACCAGCACGAGAACGCCTTATTGCATTTGATACCGCAATAACTGCTTCCTCCTGCCCAATCACCTGCTCACCAATAACCGCTTCCATTTTAAGCAACTTGTCCTTTTCGCCTTCTAGCATTTTTGCTATCGGAATGCCTGTCCACTTTGCCACCACTTCGGCAATTTCTTCTTCGCCTACTTTGTTTCGTAACAGATGAATGCTTTTATCTGTTTCAACCTCATCTTCGACCGCTTCTGCAAGCTTAATTCTTTTCTCTAATTCGGGAATAAGCCCATATTGTAGCTCGGACATTTTGGCTAAATCACCTGCTCGTTTAGCCGCTTCTAAGTCAATTCTTGCCTGGTCTAATTTCTCTTTAAACTGCTTTGCTCCTTGCAAAGCAGCCTTGTCTTTTTTCCAAATTTCTTCTAGGTCAGCGTACTCTTTTTCCAGCTCTTTAATGGTGCTTTTCAAGGTATCTAATCGCTTAATTGAAGCTGCATCTTGTTCTTTTTTTAACGCCTCTCTCTCGATTTTAAGCTGGATTAAACGCCTTTCTAACTTATCCATCATTTCTGGTTTAGAATCAATTTCCATCCTAATTCTTGAACCCGCTTCATCAATTAAATCGATTGCTTTATCGGGTAATTTTCGATCGGTAATATAACGCTGCGACAACCTTGCAGCGGCAATAATAGCTGGGTCGCTAATTGCCACACCATGATGCAATTCATAACGATCTTTTAAGCCTCGTAAAATAGCAATGGTATCTTCTTCGGTTGGCTCTTCTACCAATACTTTTTGAAAACGTCTTTCTAAAGCCGCATCTTTTTCAATGTTTTCACGATATTCATCTAAAGTGGTTGCCCCTATCACTTGTAATTCACCACGGGCTAAAGCTGGTTTTAGCATATTGCCTGCATCCATCGAGCCTTCCGTTTTTCCTGCTCCGACCATCGTATGAATTTCATCTATAAACAAAATTACCGAACCTTGCTGTTTTTCCAAGTCTTTTAATAAGGCTTTTAAACGCTCTTCAAACTCGCCTCTAAACTTTGCCCCAGCCAATAATCCAGCTATGTCTAATGACAACACGCGTTTATTTTTTAAACCCTCTGGCACTTCCCCATTAATAATTCGTTGCGCCAGCCCTTCAACAATCGCCGTTTTTCCCACCCCTGCTTCGCCAATTAACACCGGGTTATTTTTAGTACGGCGTTGCAAAACCTGGATTGCACGACGAATTTCATCATCACGTCCAATTACTGGGTCAAGCTTGCCTTGTTCTGCACGCTCGGTTAAATCTAAAGTATATTTATCTAAAGCTTGTCTATTTTGCTCATCATTGGCATTTTGCACCGTATCGCCCCCTCTAATATTTTCAATTGACTGCTTAATTTTTTCTTCGGTTGCACCAGCTTGTTTTAACCAATCTTTACTGGCATCTTTGGATTGCATAATGGCTAAATAGAACCATTCGCTGGCAATAAAAGCATCACCGGCTTTGACCGATAGTTGCTCCATTAGCCGTAAAATATCTAAACACTGTTTAGACAACTGTACATCGCCACCAGTACCGCTTACCTTTGGCAAAGTTTGTAATTTTTTATCGGTTATCTGCTGCAACTTAACAACATCAACCCCTGCTAAAGACAATAGCTGTGGATTGTCTATTAACAACGCTTTTAAAATATGAACTGGCTCTATAAATTGCTGTTCGTTTTGTACTGCCATGGACTGTGCTTGCGATAAAATTCCTTGAAAATGAGTAGTGAATTTTTCAATCATGATTAACTCCA
>CAZZKU010000173.1:0-2759 GCA_964654635.1 uncultured Piscirickettsiaceae bacterium
TGTTCAGTTTCACCATGTTGTGGTGTGGACTCTAACAACAATGGGCGGGGTATAAAACTAGAGCTTAGGAAAAAACTATGATTGTAGATTCACACTGTCACCTTAATATTTTAGATGAAGAAAAAGTGGGTGATATTCAAGCCGTTATTCAAACAGCTAAAGAACACGACGTGACAAAAATGTTGTGTATTGCAATTGCTCCAAATCAATGGAATGAGGTTTTATCAATAGCTGATAATAATGACCCTGTTTATGCCGCAATAGGCATACACCCTTGTGAAGGAAAAGAGGTTAGTGTAACTGATGAAGCTTTGTTAGCAGCGGCAAGCCACCCAAAAGTACTAGCCATAGGTGAGGTTGGTTTAGATTATTTTCATTTTGACCTAGAAACCGAAGACATGAGCTGGCAACGGGATCGTTTTCGACAAATGATACGGCTCGCCAAACAATGTAATAAGCCATTAATTATTCATACCAGAAACTCTACTGAAGATTGCTTGCGTATTTTAGCAGAAGAAAATGCACAACAAGTAGGTGGGATTATGCATTGTTTTGTCGAAGATATGGCAGTGGCAGAACAAGCAATGGCACTAGGGTTTTATATTTCTTTTTCGGGTATTCTTACCTTTAAAAATGCCAAGTTGGTAAAAGAAGTCGCCAGCCAAGTTCCATTAAATAGAATTTTAGTTGAAACCGATTCTCCCTATTTAGCCCCGATGCCTTTTCGTGGAAAAACCAACCAACCTGCCTACACAAAGTTTGTAGTAGAAGAACTGGCTAAATTAAGAGGTATGAGCTATGAAGAAGTAGCCAAACAAACCACCGAAAACTTTAATAGATTGTTTAATTTAGATGGAAAGTAATACAAACCAATATAGTTGGCAACGAATTTATCAGCTGGTTTTACAACATAAACAAAGACTAATTAAAGCCAATATAATTGCAGTTTTTGCAGTATTAGCAATGGTTCCCTTGCCTTTATTACTACCGCTTTTAGTGGATGAAGTTTTATTAAACCACCCAGGCAGTATTTTAAATTTTCTAAACCAACTTATGCCACAAAACTGGCAAACCTCTTTTGGTTACATTGTCATCGTTACCCTGTTTACTATTTTGTTAAGGTTTACAGGGCTTATGCTAAGCGTTTGGCAGGTTCAGCAATTTACCATTATTTCTAAAGATGTAACCCATCGTATCCGCAAAGATTTAGTCGGGCGTATTAATAAAGTTGCCATGTCTAGCTACGAAAAAATGGGCACAGGCAGTGTTACCGCAACCTTGGTTAACGATGTCAATACCATAGACACCTTTTTAGGCACAACCGTTAGCAAAGCGATTATTGCCATCATAACCTTGGTTGGCGTATCGATAGTTTTGCTTTGGTTGCATTGGCAACTGGCATTGTTTATTTTATTATTTAACCCAATAATCGTGTTTTTTACCATGAAAATGGGGCAAAAAGTAAAAACCCTTAAAAAGAATGAAAACAATGCCATAGATGCTTTTCAGCAATCCTTAGCAGAAACTTTAGATGCTTTAGCACAAATTAGAACCTCTAATAAATCTAAACAATTTTTTGGCAAAGTAAATCAAAAATCGGCAAGTATTAAAGAGCATTCAAGAGAGTTTAGTTGGAAATCTGACGCGGCTAATAGAATTTCATTTTTTATATTCCTTTTTGGCTTTGATATTTTTCGTGGTTTAGCCATGTTAATGGTGGTGTTTTCAGGACTAAGTATTGGCGAAATGATGGCGGTTCTGGGTTATCTTTGGTTTATGATGGGACCAATCCAAGAAATTCTAGCGATTCAGTATAGCTATAATGCAGGGTCAGGCGCGCTAGAACGTATTAACCAAGTGCTAAATTTAGAACAAGAAAATAAGTATCAGCTTCAGGGCAAGAACCCTTTTGAAGCTAACAAAGTAAGTTTAAAAGTTTCTAACCTTAAATTTACCTATCCAGATAAAGCTAATCCAGTGCTAGACAATTTATCTTTTGAAATTAAAGCAGGTGAAAAACTAGCTTTTGTCGGTGCAAGTGGCGGTGGAAAAACCACCTTAATACAGTTATTACTAGGGTTTTACCAGCAAGATTCAGGTTCAATTACCTACAATAATCAGCCTATTGAACGAGTCGGTTTAGAACTAATCAGAAAAAATGTTGCCACCGTATTACAACAACCCGTATTGTTTCATCAATCTATCCGTTTTAATTTAACCATGGGTGAAGCCATTGATGATGACACGCTATGGCAAGCACTAAAAATAGCCCAATTAGATGAAACGATTAATGCACTAGAAGAAAAACTAGATACGGTAGTAGGGCGGAACGGTATCAAACTATCAGGAGGACAACGACAGCGATTGGCAATAGCTAGAATGATATTGCAAGACCCTAAAGTGGTGATTATGGACGAGGCAACTTCTGCATTAGACATGGAAACCGAAAGAAAATTTTATGAAGACCTAGATAAATTTTTAGAAGGACGCACTACCTTAATTATTGCACACAGGTTAAGTTCAATTAAACAAGCAGATAGAATTTTGGTATTTGAAGATGGGCATATTATAGAAACAGGCAGTCATGACGATTTAATTCAAGCGGGCGGAACTTATCAAAGACTGTATCGCTAAGAAGTTTTGAAAATGGTGTCCCCTACAGGAATCGAACCTGTAGCAACCGCTTAGGAGGCGGTAGTTTTATCCATTAAACTAAGGAGACTGAATTTCAAGTCGCTAAATTTAGCATTCTTAATAAA
>CAZZKU010000174.1:0-2747 GCA_964654635.1 uncultured Piscirickettsiaceae bacterium
ATAATGAAATTTAGTTGGAGAATAGTATGAGTTGGTTTGAAAAGATTTTACCTAGTATAAAGCAAGTTACTAAACGAAAAAAGAACGTGCCTGAAGGTTTATGGGTGAAGTGTATAAAATGCGAAAGCACCTTGTACCGTTCAGAAGTAGCTCGTAATAAAGAAGTTTGTCCAAAGTGCGATCACCATATGCGTATTGGTGGACGAGCAAGGTTAAAGATTTTTTTAGATGAAGATTCTGGTGTAGAGATTTTCGCCAACCTGTCGCCAGTTGATAGGCTTAAATTTAAAGATTTAAAACCCTATAAAACACGTCTAGCTCAAGCACAAAAAGCAACGGGTGAAAAAGATAATTTTATCACTATGAGTGGCACAATTGATGGATTAGAAATTGTTGCAGGAGCGTTTGACTTTAGATTTATGGGCGGTTCAATGGGTTCAGTCATGGGCGAAAAATTTGTCCGTTGTGTCGAGCTAGCCATTAAAGAACAAAAACCTTTTATTGTTTTTTCCATGTCTGGTGGAGCGCGTATGCAAGAAGCTTTGTTTTCGTTAATGCAAATGGCAAAAACCAGTGCCGCTTTGGGTCGTTTAAGATCTGCTGGACTGCCTTTTATTTCCGTATTAACCGACCCAACCATGGGTGGAGTTTCTGCCAGTTTTGCGATGTTAGGTGATGTTATTGTTGGAGAGCCTAAAGCCTTAATTGGTTTTGCAGGACCACGCGTTATTGAACAAACGGTGCGAGAAAAACTGTCTGAAGGATTCCAGCGTTCAGAATTTTTGTTAGAACATGGCGCAATAGATATGATTATTCATCGCCATGATTTAAACAAAGAATTGGCATCGGTTTGCCGTATGTTGTTAAAAAAATCAGCTTAAGGAACGTTTGTATTGAGTCAGAGTGCTTTAACTCCAACCGCTAATAATTCTTTACAGGATTGGATAGATTGGTTGCTTGGCCTGCATGCAACCGAAATAGAGCTTGGTCTTGACCGAGTTAAAGTGGTAGCAGAACGCTTGAACCTATTGTCGCCTACAAGTTATGTTATTACCGTAGCAGGCACTAATGGCAAAGGTTCTAGTGTTGCTATGCTTTCATCTATTTATCAAGCCGCAGGTTATAAAGTAGGCAGTTATACCTCTCCGCATATTTTAAGCTTTAACGAGCGTTATCAAATAAACCAACAGCTAGTCACCGACCAAACCATAGTAGATGCCTTTGTTGCGATTGAAACTGCTCGTCAAACCACCAAATTAACCTATTTTGAATTTTCAACCTTAGCCGCCTTGTACATTTTTTCACAATCCTCATTAGATATTACTATACTCGAAGTAGGTCTAGGCGGACGGCTAGATGCGGTGAATATTGTCGATGCAGATGCCACTTTAATTACTGCCATTGACCTAGACCATAGTGAATGGTTAGGCACTGATAGAGAAGTGATTGGCTTTGAAAAATCAGGGATAATGCGTGCTAACCAAGTCTGCGTTTGTTCAGATTTTAACCCACCAAAAAGTGTCGCCAAGCAAGCTAAAAAATTAGCCACTAATTATTTGCAGGCTGGAAAAGATTATCAATTAAGTGTACTGGATAATAACCAATGGCAATTAGACTCTTTATCAGATCAATTAACCAGTATAGCTAATTTGCCTAAACCTTATTTAAAAGGAAGCTTCCAATGCCAAAACTCGGCAGGGGTGGTCGCCCTAATTCAATTGATTGAATCAACTTCCCCGTTAAAAGTATCCTTTGATTCTTTGGTAAAAGGTTTAGTATCGGTCAGGCATCCAGGCAGGTTGCAAGAATTAAAACTAGCAAGCACTAAGCAAGATTGGCTCATTGATGTTGCCCACAATGCACAATCTTCTTCCGCATTAGCCAGTTATTTAAAGTCAGTTAACTTTAAAGCAGATTCGGTTTTTTCAGTATTGGCAGACAAAGATTATCAGCAAATGGTTAAAGAAATTACCCCCTTTATTAATAACTGGTATATTGCCGATTTAGGTATAGCTAGAGCAAGTAGTTTAAGCCATCTTAAGCAAATTTTATTAGAAGCAGGCGTAGATGAAAAACGTATTCATTGTTGTGAGAGTATAGACGAAGCAAGTAAAAAAGCACAACAAAGTGTCGCCAAACAAGTATTAGTTTGGGGTTCTTTTTTTACCGTGTCTCAAATTTTCGCAGAACTGGTTGAACAAGGGATTTATATTGAAGGGATTAGCCAATGAGTATTGAGAAATTAGCACCAGAAGCCTCTTCTAAAACCTTACTAAAGTACCGATTTACTGGGGCTGGGATTTGGTTGTTGTTGTTAATTATTATTGTACCCAATTGGTATAATAACCCCGTAAACTTCAAGCCCTATGCGGCAGAAGACGTAGTGGAATCTGAGCTTAATTTGGTAAATAAAGCCTATAAAATACCTGAAAAATATGTTTCTTACCCTGTTGAAAAACAACCTAAAACAGCAGTGGTAACAGAAGTGATAGAAGAAGTAACTAACCATCATTGGGTTATCCAAGTGGTAACCTATAAAGATGAAGAAGATGCAAAAAAAATGCATGGAATTTTACGTTATGACTATGATGCCTATATTAAGTTTTTTCCGAAAAACAAATACTATTCTGTAAGGTTAGGTCCCTATACTAATAAGGACGAAGCCTTGAAAGACCAGCAAAAAGTAAATTCTAAATTTCATGTTAAATCTAAAATTATTAAAATTTCCCAACCCGCTAACTAACTAA
>CAZZKU010000175.1:0-2688 GCA_964654635.1 uncultured Piscirickettsiaceae bacterium
TTTTAGACCCCACCCCTGGCGATTTTAGGGTTTTTACAAGTTTTTTAAAGGGTTTTAAGGTGTTTTAAAGGGTTTTCATAACCTTTTTAGCGGCTAAAACAGTGTTTTCAATGTCTTGTTCGGTATGAGCCAGCGACATAAAGCCCGCTTCGTAAGCGGAAGGGGCTAAATAGATTCCTTCTGCTAGCATACCGTGATAAAACTTTTGAAAATGCTCCATATTACCTTCGGTTACTTGTGCAAAACGGCTGATGTTTTTATTTTTGTTGAAGAAAAAACCAAACATTGCCCCAACTTGGTTGGTGGTGAAGGGGATGTTTGCTTCATCGGCAGCTGTTTGTAGCCCGGTTAATAATTTAGTGGCTTTGGCTTCTAATTCCGCAAAAAAACCAGGTTGGCTAATAAGTTCTAATGTTTTTAAACCTGCTGCCATGGCGATTGGGTTGCCTGATAAAGTGCCTGCTTGGTAAACAGGGCCTAAGGGGGCGATGTGTTGCATAATTTCTTTTTTGCCACCAAAAGAGCCAACGGGCATGCCACCACCGATTACTTTGCCAAAGGTGGTTAAGTCTGGGGTGATGTTGTATTTTCCTTGTGCTCCTGTTAGTCCTGCTCGGAAACCACACATGACTTCATCAAAAATTAATACCGTTCCATTGTCATCACACACTTGGCGTAGAGTTTCTAAAAAGCCCTCTTCTGGCGGAATGCAGTTCATGTTACCAGCAATAGGTTCTACAATAATACAGGCAATTTCTTTACCTATTTCGGCAAATACTTGGCGAACTTCTTCGGCATCGTTGTGGGTTAGGGTGATGGTTAATTCGGCAAGTTCTTTGGGTATGCCTGGTGAAGAGGGTACGCCTAAGGTTAAAGCACCAGAACCTGCTTTGACTAACAAGGAGTCTGAATGACCGTGATAACAACCTTCAAACTTAACAATCTTGTCACGACCGGTATAGCCACGGGCTAGGCGAATCGCAGCCATGGTGGCTTCTGTACCAGAGCTAACCATTCTTATCATTTCCATTGATGGAATAAGTTCACATATCTTGTCTGCCATTTGGGTTTCTATTTCGGTTGGGGCGCCAAAACTTAGCCCTAGTTCTGCTTGTTGTTGTACAACTTTAATGACTTCTGGGTGGGCATGCCCTAAAATGGCTGGACCCCAAGAGGCAACATAGTCTATGTATTGTTTGCCCGAGGCATCAATTAAATAAGCACCTTTAGCTTGTTTAAAAAAGATAGGATCGCCACCGACACCTTTGAATGCTCTAACGGGGGAGTTTACGCCACCGGGGATATGTTGTTGAGCGGCATTAAAAAGGCTGTGGTTGTCGGTCATTATTTTTCCTTAATTTTTTATAAGTTGTGGGTCATTTCTTGTACTTTTTGTTCCAATAAACGGAAATCTACTTCACCAATTTTTTGGTAAACAATTTGTCCATTGGGGGTGATTAAGAAACTGGTCGGGGTGAGCAGAACTCCACCAAAAGCGTCAGCAATACCACCATTTTTATCATGGATGAAAGTGAAAGGAAAGGAGTTTTTAGCAAGAAATTTTTTAATTTGTTCCGCAGGATCGTAGTCCATTGCGATAGCTATAATTTCAAATTTGTCACCAAATTTGTTTTTAATTTTAGCTAACTCTGGCATCTTTTTAATGCAACCTGGGCAGGAAGTTGCCCAAAAGTTAACCAATACTGGCTTTAAAGGTTTGTTTAGGTTGGTTTCGCCTAATGTTAAATTAGGTGCTTTGCCTAAACCATCAGAAAACAATGTTAAATAAGCAAGGCTGACAAGTAAGCCAACGACAACAATGCCAAAAACTTTACTGCCAATTGATTTGTTAGTAGCCATAATCTGTTAAACCTAAGCTTTAATAACTTCAACACCAGCTTGGCTTCCACATAGGAAAACGTCAGCTTTTCGTGCAGCAAATAAACCGTTGGTAACGATGCCTACAATGCTGTTTAACTCGTTTTCTAAGCCAACAGGGTCACTTATTTCTAGGTTGTGAATATCAATGATTAGGTTGCCGTTATCGGTAACAAAGCCATTGCGTAATACGGGTTCACCACCAAAACGTTTTACAATTTCTCTAGCGACATAGCTACGAGACATTGGGATAACTTCAACTGGTAACGGAAACTTACCAAGCAAGTTTACTTTTTTACTGTCATCGGCAATACAAACAAATTGTTTGGCAACGGCTAGTACAATTTTTTCGCGAGTTAAAGCACCGCCACCACCTTTCACAAGGTGTAGCTCGCCATCAGCTTCATCTGCACCATCAATATAGACAGAAATTTCAGGCACTTCGTTTAAGTCGAACACGGGAATGCCATGTGCTTTTAAACGTTCTGCTGAAGCTTCAGAGCTGGCAACAGTTCCTTCAATGGTGCTTTTTATTTTTGCTAATTCGTCAATAAAAAAGTTAGCGGTAGAGCCTGTTCCTACACCAATAATAGAATCTGGTACGACATAATCAATGGCTGCTTTTGCTACTTGTTGTTTTAGTTCATCTTGTGTCATGTTTGGGAGTCCTTAAAATTTGGAATTTAATTTACGGTGTATTTTAACAGAAAGTGTCTACTTAATGTGGACGACCGCTTGGAGCAATAAACAAAACAGGAGTTCCAACTATTTTAGGTTTTTCGGTTGATAAACTCGGTGGTAATTGCCCTT
>CAZZKU010000176.1:0-2673 GCA_964654635.1 uncultured Piscirickettsiaceae bacterium
TCTAAGCCTCTTGCTAAATCAGCCTGAATGTCTTGAATAGATTCTAACCCTACTGAAATTCTGACTAGGTTGTCTGTTATACCTGCGGCTAGACGGTCTGCTGGTTCCACTCGGCAATGGGTTGTGGTTGCTGGGTGGGTTATGCTGGTTTTTGCATCGCCTAGGTTAGCGGTTATAGAAAGAATTTTGGTGTTGTTTATTACTTTCCAGGCATTTTGTTGCCCGCCTTTTACGCGAAAAGAAAGTAGCCCGCCTGCTCCTGTTTGTTGCTTATTGGCTAGTTCGTATTGTGGGTGATTTTTTAAACCTGGGTAAAAAACTTGCTCTACCGCTGGGTGTTTATCTAGCCACTCTGCTAGTTGCATTGCTCTAGTGCAATGGGCTTCCATGCGTATCGCTAGGGTTTCTAAGCCTTTTAAAAATATCCAGGCGTTAAAGGTGCTCATGGTTGGCCCTGCTGTACGCATGAAACCACGAACTTCTTCGCCTACTAGAGTTTTAGAACCGACTACTGCCCCGCCAATGGCTCTGCCTTGTCCGTCTAAAAACTTGGTGGCTGAATGGATAACAATGTCCGCCCCTAGTTCTAGCGGTCTTTGTAAAACGGGTGTACAGAAACAGTTGTCTACAATTAAAATGCTGTTACTTTCTGTGGAAATTTTAGCCAATGCTTGAATATCTGCCACTTCGGTTAGTGGATTAGATGGGCTTTCTAAAAACAGGACTTTGGTATTGGGTCGAATGGCATTTTTCCACTCTGCTAAATTGGTTTGCGAGACAAAAGTGACTTCAATACCAAATTTAGCGAGGTATTTATTAAACAATACTTTGGTAGTGCCAAAGATGCTTTGCGAGGAAACTACATGGTCTCCTGCCTGACACAATGCCATAAAGGTAGATAAAATAGCAGACATACCTGACGCAGTTCCTACACAAGCTTCGCCACCTTCCATTAACGCCAATCTTTGTTCAAAAGCTCTTACGGTTGGGTTGGTAAAGCGGGAATAAACATTGCCTTCTTCTGCTCCGCTAAAGCGGTCTGCCGCCTGCTGTGCGGAAACGTACCTAAAGCTAGAAGTTGGAAAAATGGCTTCGCTGTTTTCTTGCTCTTCGGTTTGGCTGTAACCTGCTCTAATCGCTAAGGTTTCAATAGCGTACTCTAGTTCATTTTTCATCTACTTCACCATTATGAATGCCGACTGTTTCTTGACTGGCTGGGTTATTTTTTTGAGCGGTATCATTCCTAGCCAGTCCTAACGAAACCAAATATTCTTGGGTAATATCGCCCGTGGCATAGCAACCACTAAAGCAAGATGTATCAAATTCGGTAATGCTTTTATTTCCTTGCCAAACCGCTTCTATTAAATCGTCTAAATCTTGGTAGAACAGTCTATCGGCACCAATATAGGCGGCAACCTCTTCGGTGGTACGGTTGCTGGCGACCAGTTCGTCGGTGGTTGGCATATCTATTCCGTACACATAAGGGTAGCGAACTGCGGGTGCGGCGGAGGCGAAATAAACATTTTTTGCCCCCGCATCTCTTGCCATTTGGACAATTTCACCAGAGGTTGTTCCACGCACGATAGAGTCATCAACCAATAAAACATTTTTGCCTTCAAATTCTAGCGGTATAGCATTTAGCTTTTGACGCACTGATTTTTTACGCAACTTTTGACCTGGCATAATGAAAGTTCTGCCAATATAGCGGTTTTTAATAAAGCCTTCTCGATAAGGTCTATTCAACACTTCCGCCAGTTGTAAGGCTGATGTTCTGCTGGTGTCGGGAATGGGCATGACCACATCTATATCGTGGTCGTGCCAGTCTCTTTTAATTTGTTCGGCTAGTTTTTCACCCATTCTTAAACGAGATTTATATACTGAAATATCATCAATCATTGAATCTGGGCGAGCAAAATAGACGAATTCAAAAATACAGGGGCTGTATTGTTGTTTTTCGCTACATTGTTTAAAGATGATACCGCCTGTTTCAGGAATAACCACCGCTTCACCTGGTGCTAAATCTTTTAGTAAAGTATAGCCTGCTGATACCATTGCTACACTTTCGGATGCAATCATGTAATCAACACTGCCATCTTCATTGGTCTTTTCGCCAACACAGATAGGTCTTAGGGCAAAAGGGTCACGAAAGCCAAACAGCCCGAATGAGGGAATTACACCAACCGATGCGTAACCACCTCTGGCACGCTTATGGACTCCTTCTATCGCACTAAATATATCTTCTGCTTCAATAATTAATTTTTTCTGTTGCATTAATTCATGGGCAAATACGTTTAATAAGACTTCTGAATCAGAATTGGTGTTTAGGTGTCTTAAATCTTGTTTATAAAGCTCACTACCTAGTTGTTCTGCATTAGTTAAATTGCCATTATGTGCCATCGCAATACCATACGGAGAATTAACATAAAACGGCTGTGCTTCGGCACTAGATGATGAACCCGCGGTAGGATAGCGCACATGCCCAATACCTATATTTCCATGTAAATCACGCATGTGTCTGGTGCGAAACACGTCTTTGACCATGCCATTACCTTTACGCTGATACAGCCGACCGTTACTGGTCGAAACAATACCTGCCGCATCTTGCCCACGGTGTTGTAATACGGTTAAAGCATCATAAATACTTTGGTTAACTGGCGAACTGGCAACGATACC
>CAZZKU010000177.1:0-2672 GCA_964654635.1 uncultured Piscirickettsiaceae bacterium
TTAAAAGGCTTTATTAAGCCGCTGGTTCTTGTAAACTTTCTGGAGATAAGGTTTCAGACAAGTCTAATATTAATGAAACCGTTCCATCCCCTAAAATAGTTGCTCCAGCGATTCTACTCACTTTCATAAAGTTAGTTGCCAATGACTTAATCACTACTTGTTGCTGACCTAACAGATCATCCACAAAAATGCCCGCACGAACCCCGCTATCTTCTACCACCACCAAAATACCTTTTTCTAAATCGGTACAGGCTTCTTCAACCCCTAGCAAGTCATGCAAACGTATAATAGGGATATAACTGTCTCTTAATTTATACAATTCAGCTTTACCAGCAACTCCTTTCACGTTAGCTTTATCAACTTGAATAGATTCAACAATAGAAATCAATGGGAACACATAGGTTTCGGTTCCTACTTTAGCAAGCTGTCCATCTAAAATAGCCAAGGTTAAAGGCAAGCGAATAGTAAAGACACTACCCTCTCCTAAAGTGGTTTTTACTTCAACAGAACCACCCAAACCTTTTATATTTCGGCGTACCACATCCATACCTACTCCACGACCTGAAACGTCACTCACCGCTTCTGCGGTTGAAAATCCTGCGTGGAAAATTAAATCTACGATTTCTTGCTCGGTTAATATTTGGTCTTCTGCAACCACACCTTTTTCAATTGCTTTTGCCAAAACTCTTTCGGTATTTATGCCTGCTCCATCATCGGTAATTTGGATTAGAATATTACCACCTTGATGAAAAGCTGCCATTTTAACCGTACCCGTTGCTGGCTTGCCTGCTGCTTCTCTCACATCTGGCATTTCTATTCCGTGGTCAATTGAATTACGCACAATATGTACTAGCGGGTCGGTTAATGATTCCAGCATAGTTTTATCTAGTTCAGTATTTTCACCTTCCATTACTAGCTCGATACTTTTGCCTAGTTTCTGACTTACATCATGCACTATTCTTGGCATACGGTTAAAGGCAAAACTTACTGGCAACATTCTGATATTCATCACACTTTCTTGCAAATCACGTGTGTGTCTTTCTAGGTGCATTAAGCCTTCTTTTAGTTTATCTGCCCAATCTTCTCTACTGACAACCTCTTCACCCGCTGATGCTTGATCGCCAAACTGGCTTAACATAGATTGAGTGATGACTAGCTCCCCCACTAAATTAACCATTTGATCAATTTTACTTAAATCAACACGAATAGAACCTTCTTGTTTAGCCGCTGGTGGCGATTTTTTAGCTTCAGGTTTATTTGCTGGTTTAACAGCAACTTCCTTGGCAATATTTTCTTTAACAACGGTTGCAACTACTGGCTCTACAGGAACTACTGTTGATTGTGGTGGAGTGTATTTAACTTCAGCTCCGTCTCCATCAATCCATTCAAAAACTTCTTTAATTTTGTCTTCTTGTAAATCACTTCCTGACAAAGTTAATGTCCACTTTATGTATAAATTTTCAGGATTAAATTCATTAATATCGGGTAAATCAGATAAGTCCACTTCAACCTTAAGATCTCCTAGTGCGGCTAGTTCTCTAAAAATTCGTATTGGCTCGTTGCCTGTTTGTAATAGCTCAGGCTCTGGTAAAATTTCAATTATCCAATCCTCTGCAACAGCGTCTTCTACAGCTATCTCACCTTCAGGAGAACTTTTTTCTGCCGACTCCATTCCCAACAACCTTTCTAAATCAGCTTGAACTTCGCCTGAACGCTCTTCATCAATCGGCTCATGGCGCTGAAGCTTTGTCATCATATCTCTAAGAACATCAACAGCTTGTAACATAACCTCGTTAGATTCTTGCGTAACTTCACGAGAGCCATCACGCATTTCATCTAATAAGGTTTCTAAAACGTGAGTAAAATCAATTATTTCATTAAAACCAAAGGTTCCGCTTCCTCCTTTAATGGAGTGTGCGGCTCTAAAAATTTCATTAATTTTTTCATTATCGGGCACTCCTGGAGATAGATCCAACAAGCCTGTTTCCATTAGATCAAGCCCTTCAAAACTTTCTTCTAAGTAAGTTTGGCGAAACGTTTCCATCATATCCATAATCACATCCTCAAAAAAGTTCTACGTCGCCACCAACTGGCTTAGAACCGATATTGTTAATATATTTATTTTCTGTTGCAGCCAATGTTTCAGTATTAACTGAATTCAGCCGTTTTACTCTTGCTCGCCCTGTACTTGGGTAATAAAGAATTTTTCTAGGGAATATATCCCCTATATCCTGCGAGACTACTTTGTAACCTTCGGTATAAATGTAATCAAATACAAAACCTATGTTATACCAACCAATATTGGTTTTGGAATTCATAATACGTCCTCCACCAAAAACTTTAAACTCTAAACGCTCTCTTTTAGCACCTTTATTTAGCAAGGCATTGACTAAATTTTCCATCGCGTAGTTGCCATAACGATTGGCATCCGACAACTCGGTATTACCTGAGTTATTTTTATCCATTGGCAACATAAAATGATTCATGCCACCGACTCCCGTAACGGGGTCTCTTGCACAGGCTGATATACAGGAGCCTAAAATAGTTTCAATGCGTTCATTTTGACTAGAAACATAAAACTCTCCTGGCAGAATTTTGTAGGTTGTAATGCCTTCAACAGGATCTACACTTTTCTGCATTCTATAATACCAAACCTTTTAATGCTCATTTAA
>CAZZKU010000178.1:0-2669 GCA_964654635.1 uncultured Piscirickettsiaceae bacterium
AGACACCTATAAAAAATATGCTAATTTCTTTAAAACTAGCGTCTTTAAACACATAAATAAGTGGTATAAATAAAATAGCTAAAACTAATTTTTTGTTGCTTATTTTAGTAGTTAAATGATTTATTGAGTGTTTCATAATTGTTTTTTGGCAAGGTTAAGTTAAATATGATCTGGTTGTCGGTCTGTTGAAAGTCTATTTTACCAGCCATTTGCTTTAACATTTCCCTAACAATGAACATACCTAGTCCCATACCACTTTCACTAGTGGTCCAAAAAGGTTCAAACAACCTCTCTGGAAGAATAATGAGCTGTTGATTTACTTCAGCTGATAACCGTATAAATATTTGATGTTCAACTGTGGATATTTTCGCCCGTATACAATTAGTTTTTTTAGAAGATAAAGTATGCACTTTAAAATTATCTAGAAGTTCACTAAACACTTGTTGTAACATTAGCTTAGAAAGAAAAGTGCTTGCTTCGCCCTCCACCAATAGATGTAACTCTTTTGTTTCTGCGCAATCTAGAAGGAGTGTTTTTAAGTTTAACTGCTCAATATCGTCAAACTTAACTTTTCCCACTTTCATGCACTCTATGACCTTGTTGGCTTTTTCTGTTTGGCTTGGTAGTAGAGTTTTTAGACGGTCTATTAATTTAATTTTCGATTCTACGGTTTCTGCTTGAGCGACTTGATGATTTAGCAAACTAATAAATTGTGCGATGTTTTTAACATCGTGCTGTACAAACAGCTGAAACCTTTCTAAACGCTGTTTTGATAAAACAAACTGCATATTTTTATTAACCACATTAGAAAAAACCAAAGTGGCATAGGTTCGGTAAATAATGTCGGCTATTAATTTTTTTTCGCCCGTTACCTTTTCTTTAAACTGTAGGCTTAATTGGACGGAGATATCCCCTTCTTCAATTTTTATTTCTTTAAAAACTTTGCCTTTTCCTAACTTTCCTAAAGCTATGTTTTTAGTTTCACCATACCAAACAATCTGCCCCGAAACATTTGCAAACCCTGACTTTTCAAGAATAACCCAAGCATGCTCAATAAAACACAACACATCAAATTTTAGCTGATGGTTAAGCTGGTATAAACCTATAATAGAGTTTTTAAGTAACTTTGTTTGCCTGGTAAGATAAAAAATTATCAAAAAAATGGTTAAACCTACTAGCACCAGAACACTAGCTAATTCAGAAATGTCATCGTACAAATAATTAAACACTGTCCCGATCTATGCCGTATTTTTTAATTAGATAATAAACATTCTCTCTTTTCAACCCCAGTCGTCTTGCTGTTTCATGCACATTAAACTGGGTTTCATTTAATACATGCTGTAACAACTTTAACTCTGCGGCATTGCGAACTTTTTTGACCCCATCACCAACAGGAACTGAAATTTCTAGTTTCTGCAAACCTTCTTGCTGTTTCATTTTAGTGTTTTGTTTAATAAACAGAGCGGCACGGGCTAAAGCATTTTGTAAAACAGTAACTTCAACGGGTTTGGATAAAAAATCAAATGCACCATGTAGAATTGCTTGGTAAGAAGTTTCTTCAGCATCTTGCCCTGTTAGCACAATCGTTTTGCAGCTTGGTTTTTGATTGGCTAACCAGTCCAATACTCGCAAACCTTCTTCAGCAGTATGTTGATGCGGAGGCATGCCCATATCTAATACTAATAATTGAATATCAGGGTGAAGCTTTAAAGTATTAAAGGCATCTTCTGCGGATTTAGCCTCTTTAACTTGGTAGCCAACTGACTCTAAAGACATTGCTAGTAAGCCTCTTAATGCCAAATCATCGTCAACGACCAGCACCTGCTTTGACACTTAATCAATACCTTGAGGATTGTTTCTCAGAATGGCTGATTTTATTTCATTTGCTGAAATAGAAATGACTGTATCATCAAAAAAACTAACATCTTGTAAGCGATGTGGAACTGAATTAAAGATTCTATCTCCATCACAATTTTCTTGTTCTTGAACGTCTGTTGAAGCACAACTGTTTAGCGTACGCAAGCCATTTGAATTATAGGCAACCAATACCGCTATTTGATTAGAAGCGATATTGTTACCATTGCCATCTTCAATCATTAAGTTATTTGCTCCTGCGACAGTTGCACTTGGTGGCGTATTTAATCTGAAATGCAACTTTTCACCTGCTGGAATAACTGGGTTAGCATTAAAATAACTAGCCGAGCTGGTATTGTCATTAACACTGGCTAACACATCGGCATTGGTATTTACATTGTAACGTAGCACACTGCCCCAAGGGTCTTTTACATTGGCTAAATTTAGCCCTATGGTTAAATAAGGTACTGCCCCGCTGTCGCCCGAACATTGGAAAGTCCCCCTATCTTCATTGCCATCATCATTGGTATCGGGGCAGGGTAAATGTCCATTGACGACCACATACGTTAGCATCGCCTGCTTAGCTTGTTTAAGAGCAATGTCGGATTCTGCATATAAAGCTTGCTCGCGCTTCATGCTAATTAAATTAGCTCCGCCTACCGTCATTAGCCCTATTATTACTAATACAATCGCTATTTCAACTAATGAAAAACCAGCTTGTTTTGTCGTTAATTTTTTCATTCAAACAATCCTTTTTGCAAGGCTTTATATTTAATGTCAAATAAATCTAGCCAGATAATATAGTCTTCTACTTC
>CAZZKU010000179.1:0-2650 GCA_964654635.1 uncultured Piscirickettsiaceae bacterium
CACTTCTAAAAGCATTTTACACTCAAACAGCTAAAAAATATAAAAAAGACCTTTCTAATATTTCTTGCTAAATATAGTATAGTTGTAACCTAACCTAAAATAGAGAAGATTATCATGATTGATGCAAAAAAAATAAGTTCCTTAGTTGATTCTGTTGCACAAGCTTTGCCTGAGGGGCTAGGTAGCTTGCCTGAAAACGCTCAAATTAATTTAAAGGCAACTTTAAGTAGCATGCTTAAGAAAATGGATTTAGTCTCCCGCGAAGAGTTTGATATTCAAACTCAAGTGCTAGCAAAAACTAGGGCCAAGCTAGAAGCGTTAGAAAAGCAGGTTGCTGATTTAGAAAATAAACTATAACGTTATGGATAGCTATGCATCAATACGTACCCGTGCTTTTGCGGGCATGAACGCCCCTTCAGTACAGGTTGAAATTCATGTTACCAATGGGCTGCCACAACTGTCTATGGTTGGGCTTCCTGAAGCGGCGGTAAAAGAAAGTCGTGACAGGGTTCGTTCTGCTATATTATCTAGCGGATTTGCTTTACCTCCGAAAAGAATTACCCTTAATTTAGCTCCAGGAGATTTGCCCAAACAAGGCAGTCGATATGACCTACCTATAGCTATTTCTATTTTATCGGCAACGGGACAAATTGAGCTACCTGATAACATTGATGAACTAGAATTTTTTGGCGAACTGTCTTTAAATGGTGATGTAAAACAAGTAAATGGGTTGCTTCCGGCTTTATTAAAAACAGAGCAGGCAAAACGAACCGCGATTATTCCGCTAGATAATTTTTCTGAAGCTAGTTTATTGACTTCAGCAGATATTTTAGGTGCTACCCACCTGCTCGATGTTGTTGACTATTTACAAAACCAAACTCAACTTGAAAGGCCTGTCGCCATTCAAAATACAGAAATAGCTTATGAACAAGATATTTCTGATGTGCAGGGACAAGCCCAGGCAAAGCGAGTATTAGAAATATGTGCGTGCGGTGGACATTCACTTCTAATGATCGGTGAGCCAGGTTCGGGAAAAAGTATGCTGGCAACTAGGTTGATAACTTTATTACCAGAGCTTACTCAAGAGCAAGCAGTTGAACTGGCGGTAATAAAGTCTATTTCAGGAGAAAGCTTATCAATTAAAGATTTCTTTAAACGTAACCTAGTTGCACCACACCATTCCACAACGGCTGCCGCTTTAATCGGCGGTGGTTCTGGAGCGGTACCAAAGCCTGGAGCAATTAGTTTAGCCAACCATAGCATTTTATTTTTAGATGAACTTCCTGAATTTAGACGCGATGTATTAGAAGCTTTGCGCGAGCCTTTAGAGTCTAAGTTTGTCACTATTTCTAGAGTAAATGGACATGCTACTTATCCTGCAAATACTCAACTAATCGCTGCTTGCAACCCCTCCCCTAGCGGTTTTTTTGCAGATGATGAACAGGGACGCTGTAAGGATACACCTGAACAAATAGCTAAATATATGCGCAAAATATCCGGCCCTTTATTGGATAGAATTGACTGTCATATTGAAGTCAAACCCGTACCATTCAGCCAACTCAATGAAGTCAAAAAAGGGGAGAGTTCTGCCGTTGTTCGTGCCAGAGTCGTTGCTTGCCGTAATAAACAGCTAAGCCGACAAGGTAAGTTAAATTCCGAGTTATCTGCCAAAGAAATAACCAGTTTGATTAGCTTAGACGAGATTTCAGAAAAACTGTTAGAAAACGCTGTAAATAAATTAGGTTTATCTGCCAGAGGTTACCATCGAGTTTTAAAAATAGCGTTAACTTTATCTGATATGTCAGCAACGCCTTTTTCGGTGAACCACCTTGCCGAGGCGTTGGCTTACCAAAAACTAGAAAAAGTATAAAAACTTTTGTTTAAATGATGATGGAATCAATTTTTATAACTGCTTTTATAGTTGGTGTCTTGGGCGGTGTACATTGCTTAGGAATGTGCGGGGGAGTTATTGGCGTTTTAAGCTTTAACTTAAAGCCAGAAATCCAACTAAGTTACCGAAAACAGTTACCCTACCTGTTTGCCTATAACTTCGGTCGGATTAGCAGCTATGTGTTTATTGGCTTAATCTTTGGCTGGTTAGGTTCAACCTTAGTATCTTTAACTGATTTTTTACCTTTTCAGCAGGGTTTACAGTTGTTTGCTGGTTTATTTATGATTGCTTTAGGTTTGTACCTAGCTGACTGGTGGAATGGGGTGGTTATAGTCGAACGGCTGGGCTCTGGTGTTTGGAAAAAACTGACTCCCTTAGCAAAAAAAATGTCCAACGTACAAACTCTTCCTCAAGCAGTTTTATATGGGTTGGTTTGGGGTTGGTTACCTTGTGGGCTAGTTTATAGTATGCTTATTATGGCTTTGTCGGCAGGAAGCACCTTAAATGGCGGCTTGGTAATGCTTACTTTTGGATTGGGAACTCTGCCTAATTTAATTTTATTTGGCTCTTTTGCTTTCTTTTTTACTCGTTTGTCTAGGAACAAGTGGGCAAGGAACTTTGCCGGACTTTCCGTAATAGGCATGGGTTGCTGGCAAATTTGGTTAGCACTATCTATTAGCGTTTAAAATCAGCCAAACTGAACTGCTTTAAAAAAACGCATTTGAGCCATTGCTATTTGTAATTCCGTTGTCCCGACTA
>CAZZKU010000180.1:0-2650 GCA_964654635.1 uncultured Piscirickettsiaceae bacterium
TTTATAAGAGTTAAAAAAATTGCTTATGATTTTGCAGGTATTGATTTAAATGAATCAAAAAAAAATCTTGTTTACAATCGTTTAGCAAAGCGGATACGTTTTTTAGAATTAAGTTCCTTTTCAACTTATCTTGACTATGTTGAAGCACAAGGTGAATCTGAATTTGTTCAACTTATTAATGCTATTACAACCAACTTAACCTTCTTTTTTAGAGAAAACCATCATTTTGAATACCTAAAAAACACCGTTATTCCTGAATTGATTTCGTTAAATAAGACTTCTAAAAAAATTAGAATTTGGTCAGCTGGTTGTTCAACCGGGGAAGAACCTTATTCATTAGCAATTATTTTAAAAGAATCAGTTCCCGCAGGCTGGGATGCTAAGGTGATAGCGACTGATTTGGATACACAGGTACTTGAAACAGGAAGTAACGGTGTTTATAAAATTGATCGTTTGAAAGGCGTTGAAGAATCACGGAAGAAAAAATGGTTTTTAAAAGGTCTCTCTGGTAACGAAGGTTTCATAAAGGTAAAGCCAGAATTACAAGAAATGGTTGAATTTGGTCAGGTTAACTTAATGGGTGAGTGGAACGTTCCACCAACAGTAGATGTGATTTTTTGTCGTAACGTGGTTATTTATTTTGATAAACCTACGCAAAGCAAACTTTTTAATCGCTATGCAGAAAGGCTACCTGCCAACGGACATTTATTTATTGGACATTCAGAATCATTGTATAAAGTTTGTGACCGTTTTGAGCTGTTAGGAAAAACAATTTATCGTAAAATTAAGTAAGATTAAACTCTAGGAGTTAAAAGATAGCTATGATAAAAGTATTAATAGTCGATGACTCTGCATTAGTTCGCCAAATGTTAGAAGAAATGTTAAACAGTGACCCTTATATTGAAGTGGTTGGAACTGCAGACGACCCAATTGATGCCCGTGCAAAAGTTAAGTCTTTAAAACCAGATGTGTTAACTTTAGACATTGAAATGCCTAAAATGGATGGAATAACATTCCTTAAAAATTTAATGCGCCTACACCCCTTGCCTGTAGTGATGGTTTCCACCTTGACTGAAAAGGGAGCTGAAATTACCTTTGAAGCTTTAGATATAGGTGCGGTTGAGTTTGTTACCAAGCCCAAAATAAATTTAGAAAATAGCTTTAAGCAATACGCATTAGAAATAAGGCGTAAAGTTAAAATAGCGGCTAAGGTATCTAAAATACAGTTAGAAAATCACCACCAAAGGTATATTAATAATAAAAACAGTCTTCCTAAACCGGTTAGGTTTTCTACTATAAAAGCAACGCCAACATCTAGTGATAGCCAAAACCCAGAATTACGTGTAAACGAAAAAATTATTGCATTAGGTGCATCAACTGGCGGGGTAGAGGCAATTAAAGAAGTATTGATGAGATTGCCAGCCAATTCTCCTCCAATGGTTATTACTCAGCATATTCCTGCTGCATTTAGCGAACCCTTCGCAAAAAGAATGAACACCATTTCAGAAATGAAGGTTTATCATGCAGAAGATGGGCAAGTTATTAGGCATGGGGAGGTGTATATTGCACCAGGAAACCGTCACCTTAAAGTAGTTAAGCAAGCTGGAAAATTTATTTGCCGATTAGATGATGGTCCTTTAGTTAATAGACATAAACCATCGGTAGATGTTATGTTCAGAAGTGTTTTGGATACCTTTGGTTCCAACTCGGTTGCGGTAATTCTAACTGGGATGGGAGCGGATGGGGCGCAAGGAATGAAAGAGCTACAGTCAGTGGGAGTTAAAACAGTTGCCCAAGATGAAAAAACCAGTGTGGTCTGGGGAATGCCTGGTGAAGCAACTAAAATTGGTGCAGCAGATGTGGTATTGCCGCTAGAAAAAATCCCAGAAACATTGTTGAAACTTTCTCAATTGTAAATTTGGCATAAAGACTGCTAAAGTCTTTTTAGATTAGACCGAGCTTAACCTCCAAATAGACAAAGGAAGTAACATGTTAAAAATTGGCAAACAATATTGGATTCCCTGGGTAGTTACATTAATAGGTGTGGTAGTCATGCTTGTTGCCCCCCCTTTAATTGGGATAGCCTTTTTACTGATTTCTTCAGTAGTCTGGAGTTTGATGGTGGCAAAGTTTGCCGAGCCAGCGTCGCTACTTTCTTCAGTAGAATCATCCTCAGTACAACCCGTTGCTAGCTCTAACAGAGTGATTTTAGAAGATCATCTTGGCGATATTTTGTCTAATATTGACTCGGTTATGGATGAAGAAGTAAATATTGTACGCGAAGAGCTGCTACAGGTAAAAAGTTTGGTTTCAGAATCGATTGATACTTTAAATGATAGCTTTAGTGACCTACACACCCATAGTCAGGCAGAGTATAAAGTGGTTGTTTCACTAATGGATACTCTTGGTGGTTCTGGTGAAGGAATGAACTTCCAAAAATTTTCTGAAGAGATAAAAGTTGTTTTAGGGTATTTAATCAACCTATTAACGGACTCTAGTCAAAGAAGCAGCCAAACTGTACATAAAATTGATGACATGGTTGTTCAAATAGAATCTATTTTTGTCTTGCTTGAAGATGTAAAAGGCATTGCCGACCAAACTAATTTATTGGCATTAAATGCAGCCATAGAAGCCGCTAGAGCAGGCGAAG
>CAZZKU010000181.1:0-2649 GCA_964654635.1 uncultured Piscirickettsiaceae bacterium
AATAAAATTGAATTCAGATAGTTTAGAAGTTTCCATCGATATTAAAGCCGTTTTAGCATCAGTCATAACTAAACGATGGTGTGCCAGTAGTTGTCCGCTGGTAACTTTAGAAATGTGGCAACCACAGATATATAATTCGTCTTTGGTTTGAATATGCACAACTTCAAAACCCCTTCTAAACAATATTGTTCATTTGTCAGAGTGTTTTTAACTCGTAAACTTATTTCTTGATCAGGTAAGAAAAAATCATTTGAGTTAACAATGAAGCCTACTCCAGTTAGGTTGATATCAAAACCTGAAAAAGGATGTTGAAACTCAGTATCTTCATGGTCAGTCACTATAAAAGATCTAGAAAAGCTTGATGAGTGGCGTTATTCTAGTTCCATTTGAATCATAGTTAATACCAGCCCCTTAAATATTCCTCCAGTATAATAGACTTTAATATTACGTGTAAAGCTATCTGAAAGGAAAAACCATGGATCAATTAGATGAAATTGAAACTCAATATAGGGCAGAAGGAAAATTAATTTCTTATGGAAAAGTGGTTAGGTTTGAAAAAGGTTGTGCCTGGGTAGAAACGGAATCTACCGGTAGTTGCTCTGGTTGTAGTTCTAAAGGGGGTTGTGGTACGGGGTCTTTATCGCAATTATTTTCTCCATCAATTAGTCGTTTAGTGAAAATTAAAAGTTCAGATTCGTTAGTAGAAGGGGATAAAGTGTTGCTTTCCATTGTGGAGTCACACTTAATTAAACATTCTTTAATGGCTTATGGTTTACCATTAGCGTTGCTGATGTTAGGTGCGTGGATTGGTTTGAAAGTGTTTAATTCTGACCTGCTTTCTGCTGTATTTGGTTTTATATTTATGTTTTTAGCTTGGTTAGCAACCAAATATCTTTACACACCTGTTTTACCTAAATTAGAAAAGGTTCTAGTTAAGAAATCTTTGCACAAGTAGCTCACGGATTAAAATGGCTATAATTCCGCATCTTTCAGCAAAAAACGCCCAATAGCTAGCTATTAAGCTTGTTTTTGGGCTAAAATATGCAAAATTATATCTCATTTTACTCTCGCGACCTACTCGTGCAAGGGTCTCGTTAAAAAGGAAAAAAAATGTTTAAAAATAAAATATTAGGAACTCAGATAATTGTTCTATTGTTAGTTGTATTCGGTTTTTCGGGGACAACAATGGCAAGCTGCTCTCCTGTGCTTACCATGCCAGATTTTACTGTTTTAGCTAAAAATAGTAGCCCAGTAGTGGTCAATATTAGCACCACTAAGTTAGTAGGAAAATCTAGTGTACATGATCCGTTTAGAGGTATGCCTGATGATATGTTGCGTTATTTTTTTGGTTTACCCAGGGGTGCTGACCCAAGGTTACAAGCACCTGAACATCAGGTTAGTTCATTAGGTTCCGGCTTTGTTATCAGCGTAGATGGCTACATTGTAACTAATTATCATGTTGTGGAAGGTGCAGAAGACATTATTGTCAGAATGAGTAATCGTAGAGAGTATAAAGCAAAAATAATTGGTTTAGACAAGCGAACCGATGTAGCTCTTTTAAAAATAGATGCCCAAAACTTACCGGTAGCCAAAATTGGTTCTAGTAAAGATTTACAAGTAGGGCAGTGGGTTTTGGCAATAGGTTCGCCTTTTGGGCTTGATTATACCGTTACTCACGGCATAGTTTCCGCACTAGGTCGTTCCTTACCAGACGATACCTATGTACCTTTTGTACAAACGGACGTACCGATTAATCCAGGTAATTCTGGCGGTCCTTTATTTAATTTAAGTGGTGAAGTGGTCGGTGTTAACTCTCAAATTTATAGTAAAGGTGGTGGTTCTGTAGGGTTATCTTTTTCAATCCCTATTGATATTGCCATGAATGTCGTCAACCAATTAAAAGCTTCAGGGAAAGTAGAGCGTGGGTTTTTAGGCGTGAGTGTCCAAGAAGTGCCAGCAGACTTAGCTAAATCTTTTGGTTTAAAAGAACCTAAAGGGGCTTTGGTCGCAGAAGTAGTTAAAGACAGCCCTGCTGCAAAACACGGTATAAAAGTGGGCGATATTATTATTGAATTTGATGGTAAACAGCTTAATCGTTCAGCCGAGTTGCCTCCCATAGTTGGGGTAACTCCTTTAAATAGAAAGGTTAAGGTAAAGATTTTACGCCAAGGAAAGGTTAAAACTTTAAAAGTTAAGTTAACCTCTTTAGAAAAAGTAGTTAGTTCAGCACAGGGATTCAGTGAAGAAACTATTTTAGGAATGCAGGTAAAACCTGTAGAACCAGAAATGCTAGCGTCTTTAAATTTACCTTTTGGAGTATTGGTCGCCTCTGTTACACAAGATGGTGTGGCACAAAAATCAGGCATTAGAGCGGGAGATATTTTAGTAACGGTTAATTTCCAAACCGTTAAATCGGTCAAAGAATTAAGAAAAATTGCTAAAAACTTGCCCAAAAATAGAGCCGTCCCCGTTAGGATTGTACGCAATAAACGTTCAATATTTTTACCTTTAATTTTAGAAAACTCTAAATATGAGTAAACATTTAAAATGGTTGCGTATCAGCGCAATTTTAGAAGGAACTTCATTAATCATGTTGTTGCTAATCGCCGTGCCAGCAAAACGTATTTTTGACTTTCCTGAGTTGGTTAA
>CAZZKU010000182.1:0-2645 GCA_964654635.1 uncultured Piscirickettsiaceae bacterium
CACCCCTGGTGAAATTACTGGCTGGAGCAGGTGGTTTTTATAGATGTGAACAGCTAGTTGCTGAGTAACAAGTCTCCACGCTTTAAAAAGTTAAAATTTAAACTGTTTTAAAAGTTCTTTTTCTAGTTTTTTCTGTTCTTCTTTGGCACGTTTTTCTGCTTCATTCTTTAAGCGTTTCTTTTCTGCCTCTAAACGCTGTTTTTCCGCAGCTATCCTAGCATTGGCTTCCTGCTCTAATTTCTTTTTCTCCGCTTCAATTTTTGCCTTGGCTTGATCTAACAGCTTTTGTTTTTGTTCTGCAAAAAAAGTATCCGAATCTTTAGCTAAAATTTCTTGCAGGCTATTAGCACTAGCACTGATATTAACGTTTTCGCCTAAAAGATTAGACAGCTCGGCATTAATCGGTTCCATTTGTTCGGCAACTAACTTATCAAACTCTACCCGCATTTGTTTTTTTGCCAAAGAAATTTCTTTATTTAATGCCTTATTAAAAGCTTTCGATAGCTTTTTATCCAAGTCAGATTTAGCACCAATAGCAGGAGCAAATAAATTTCCACGAATATCTGCCTCAACGCTAAATTCTGTTATATCTTCAAAGATAGGAGCTACATACCGTTTAACATCTTTTGAGCTGGTTCGGCTTAAATCAAAATCTACATTTTGGTAAACCAAATCAACCTTGCCATTGACTTTTTCATGCTCGGTTAGTACAAACTTACCCGTTACTTGGCTTACTGCTCTTTGCATTAGTACAGGAAGTTTTTTATCATCAGACAGTTCCCAGTCTTTAATTTGATAATCTTGCATAGCAATATCTACAAGATGAAATCCTTCACCTTCTTTAATGAAGTTCGACTCTCCCACCATTTTCATTACAGCAGTTTGCCCAAGAGGTTGTAACTCCACAAAATATCGAATAGGTCGTTTAGATACAGGCTGGTCTCCATTAATGTCTAGTATTTTTAATTGTAAACGCCCCCAAGGGATTTCCGTTGAAAGTACAACCCGCTTAATTATAAAATCGGGTTGCGGGTCAAATTCTGTAAAAACGACATCTGTTCCTAGTAAGCGTTTAGCTTGTTGTTGTGCTCGTTCTTCTGCTTTAATTGCTTGGTCTTGTTGCCATTTATGAATAAATGGCTTGGCTTTTAAATACCAGTCTTGAGCGGTATCGACATAGCTCTGAATTTTAGAACCATATAATAAATAGGTTAAATTAGACAATCCCGCCGCATCCAGGCTGTATTTTTCTTGTAAGCGAGCTAAATCTTGAGCTGGCAATGATTTTAAAGCTAAAACATCTGCTTGTAGTTTAGGCAGTTTTGTTTGTAATAAATCTTTGCCTTCTTCTATCGACCTAATGTCTTCTTTTACATCTCTTTGTAAAGATTCAAATTCTTTTTGCTTTTGTTGAATAACTTCTAAACTATCATATTTACCATTTAACAATGCCTGAAAGCGTTGTTGGTAACTATCTAACTTGGTTTGATTCGGTAAGTTGTTTTCAATGGTATTCCAATCTTTTGCCAAGGCATTTAACTGCGCTTGTATTGACTCAGCCATTTGTAAAGTTTGTAAATTATCTCTTGATAAAACATCATCCAAATCTGGAATGACAACACTTGGAATGGTAAAGCTAGATTTTTTGTTTGCCGCTGTAACTCTCCCACCATCACTATCATTTACCTCTTCTAAAGCACCTGAACTGCTTCTAGGTTGGTTAAACTTTAACTCTTTAATTGAAATTTCTTCAATGACCGTTCTACCAACGACTAAATGATAAAAGCTAACCGAACCACCTATAAATCCAACATCAATTAAATTTTCCATTGGCTTATCTGGGTCGGTTAGCACTAGGTTTATTACCCCAAACCTTATCGGGAAAAGACCTATATCCAAGCGAGCAATTTCAACTTTTGCCCCCCATGCCTCAGAGGCAACGCTTTCTATTTTGTTTTTTAAAATTAGCGTTATTCCTAAATAGGTCATTGCAAAAATCACACCAACGATACCTAGAAACATTCCTAAGCCATACCACCTAATCCATCCTTTCGGAGCTTTGCTCATTCAACTATCTCCGCTATAAACTTTGCTTTTTCGCTACGATCTAGCCACTGCACTATTTTTAACTTGGTTACCCAGGCAAGAAAACGTTTTCTATAACTTCTTACTAAAAAGAGGAATACATAAAAAGCAGGAATGCTTAAAGCGTAAGCGACCAAGATACTGCCGATTACAATAGAATTGTTGAAGTGTAATATGCGCCAAATACCTTGGTTATACATTTCGGTAAAAATAGCAGTTAAGCTGGGTTCTGCGAGTAAAATTAAACCGACTTGGTTAAATACGGGGTCTAATAGATAAGCCAAACCACTAAATAAAATAAAAGCAACGATAACAGCAGACAAGTTGACCCGCAAAACAAAAATCAATGCCAAAGTTAAAAAGTTATGAGCAAAAAACAAAGGAGTTAGCCCCAAAATCATCCCTAAAACAAATGAAAGTGCTATTTGCTCAGGGTGTTGATTCGCATTTAATGCCTTGAAAAGTTTAAAGAAGACATCCATGACTAAAATCCTAAAATTTAAATTAATCCAATTTTAGCAAAATAATTAATTTTTGGTGTAAAGGTCTATAATTTTTTT
>CAZZKU010000183.1:0-2633 GCA_964654635.1 uncultured Piscirickettsiaceae bacterium
GCTCCAACCGATTATGTATTAGGGGTTGGAGATCAGTTAAAAGTATTTATATTTGGTACTCAAAATGATGAGTACCAGTTAATAATTGACCGTAACGGTCAAGTGACCGTGCCATCAATAGGTCCTGTAACCATTTCTGGAATGACTTTTTCTGATGCTAAGTCTCTATTGCTAAAGAAAATATCCTCTTTAGGCGTTGGAGTTAAGTCATCTATAACTATGGGCAAATTAAGGTCGTTTAGAATTTTTGTGCTTGGTGAGTCAAGAACCCCTGGTTCTTACCTAGTAAGTGGTATGGCAACTATTACTCACGCTCTTTATGTTAGTGGCGGTATAACTGATGTTGGTTCTTACCGTAATGTACAGTTAAAACGTCGTGGTAAAGTGATTGAAACATTAGATTTGTATGATTTACTCCTACAAGGAAATACTGAAAATGATGTTAGGCTTCAGCCAGGAGATGCGGTTTTTATTCCAAAATTAAAGCGTCAAGTTTCTATTGCTGGGGAGGTTTACAATCCCGCGTTATATGAGTTAAAGCATGAAAAAACCTTAAAGGATGTTTTAGCCTTATCTGGAGGGATAAAACCAACCGTTTATAAGAAAAAAGTAGAAATTTCAACCGTGGTTGACTCTGCGTTCCGTAAAATTTTTATGGTTGATATAACAAAGAATAAAGGCTTGCAGTACCCAATAAAAAATGGCGATTTAATTAAGCTGGCCCCCCTTCGTGGATCCAATAATGATTTAATTACCATTAATGGTAAAATTCATGGAGAAGGCAGGGTTAAGTGGTTTGCTGGTATGTCTTTATTAGATGTTATTCCTTCTCGATCCTTGTTTGTGGATGATGCGGACTTAAACAATATTTTGATTAAAAGACAGGAAAAAATCGCTGGAGATTATCAAATATTGAAAGTTAGCTGGCTAAAGGCAAAAAAAAACCAGGACTCTAAAGATAATATTAAATTAAAGCCAAGAGATGAAGTTCATGTATTATCTAGAATGAATTCTTCTATAAGACGTGGGCTGATAGAACATATTTTAACGGATTTAAAGCTAACTTCTAGCTATCATAGTCCATTTGAGTTTGTAACTGGAACGGGAATGGTTAAGTTTCCAGGGCAATATCCTTTAACTAGCGGTATGACTATTAAAGATTTAATTGACTTGTCAGGAGGATTACAGCTTTCAGCAATGTTAAAGCAAGCAGAGTTGTACCGATATGAAACAAAAAATGGTGAAAAAAGAGAAGTTGAAAGGATCTATGTTGATTTAAATAAGGTAATGTCTGGAGACTTGCAACATAATATTTTACTACAGCCCCATGATAATTTAATGGTCAAACAAGTTTCTGACTGGAGTGATACTACAAGAAAAGTATCAATAATGGGAGAGGTTGCTTTTCCAGGTGTTTACACCATTAAACCTGGTGAAACAATGCAAAGTGTTTTAGCAAGGGCGGGTGGTTTTACTAAATGGTCCGCTCCAAATGCAAGTGTATTTACTAGAGAAGCCCTTAAAAAGCAGGAAAGATTAGAAAGAGATTTATTGGCTGATGAGCTTGAAAAAAGTATGATGATGGCTGTTAAAGCGGATGCCCCGCTTGCTGAATCTGACTCAAGTGATACAATTTCCGCCATGGGGAAAAGTTTAATCGCCAAGATAAGGGCGACTCCTGCTGTGGGTCGTTTAGTTGTTGGCTTTGACCCTAAGGATAGTTATCGCTATAAAGCGACAATGGGGTTGAGTTTACGAGATGGTGATGCTTTATATGTGCCGCTAAAAAGAGATGAAATTATTGTAATGGGCGAAGTTTCAAGAGCTTCTTCTTTCTTGTTTCAAGAAGATTTGACGATAAGTGATTATTTAGCACAATCAGGCGGGCTTTCAAAGCTTGCTGATGAAGATTCTATTTTTGTTGTACATGCCGATGGCTCAATTGAAAAGTATAATACTGGTTTTTTTGGTGTCTCGGACGCTAATATAAAAATAAAACCAGGCGATACTATTGTTGTGCCAATGGATGTTGAAAGGGTGAATCCTTTAGTTACCTGGACTGCAATATCTAAAGTATTGGCTAATTTTGCCGTGACGGCAGCAACTATTAAAACTATTGGGATAATTAATTAATGAGCACTGAACCTAGTAAACATACAAAAATAGAACTTACCATTGAAGAGCTAAAGGAAATAGTAGGTACAGGTTCATCAGGTCAAGTATTGGCAAATGAAGACGAAATTGACTTGTTAGAGCTATGGAATAGTTTGGTAGAGCGTAAATGGTTGATTTTATCGTTAACTTTTATGGTTACTTTGTCTGCGGCGATTGCTTCACTGTTGATGACACCAAAGTATGAATCAACCGCTGTAGTTTACCCTGTTGCTGCAGACAGTTCTGCTGGGTTACTTTCTAAGTATGGCGGTTTGGCAAGTATGGCGGGTATTTCTTTGCCTGATGGTTCTGAAGGTGTTTCTCTGTCTCAGGAAGCTTTAACCATTTTAGAATCCCATCGCTTTTTGGCTGAATTTATTGAAGAAAAAAAGCTAAAGCCAATTTTATTTTATAAAAACTGGGACTCTGACTTAGAAAAATGGATTGTTGCTGAAACTAGTTGGTTGTCAGGTTTGAAA
>CAZZKU010000184.1:0-2605 GCA_964654635.1 uncultured Piscirickettsiaceae bacterium
TTGTTTTCCTTTACGTTTATTAAACGCCAATGTATGATTTAACCAGCCTAATTTTCAAATGAGAAAGTATATGATTGAACGCCAATTTCCTATTACCCGCTTACGCAGAATGCGTAAAGATGACTTTTCGCGTCGTTTGATGAGAGAAACCATATTAACGAGCAATGACTTAATCTATCCGATGTTTGTGATTGAGGGAAACAATGTTCGTGAGCCAATTGCTTCTATGCCTGGTGTAGAGCGGTTAAGTTTGGACTTAATTGTGTCGGAAGTAAAAGAGCTGGCTCTGTTGGGAATACCTATGATAGCGTTATTTCCTGTGCCTGATAAGGCAACAAAGTCGCTAGATGCGGTAGAGGCATATAACTCGGAAGGATTGGCACAAAGAACCATTCGGGCTATTAAAAATGCAGTGCCTGAAATGGGCGTAATGACCGATGTTGCCCTAGACCCTTTTACCACGCACGGTCAAGATGGCATAATTGATAAAGAGGGCTATGTTTTAAATGATGATACGATTGAAGTTTTAATTCAGCAAGCTTTATCTCATGCCCAAGCAGGTGCGGATGTAATTGGTCCTTCAGATATGATGGATGGACGAATTATTGAAATCCGTGAACTTTTAGAAGAGCATGGTTTTGTGCATACTAAAATAATTTCTTATGCAGCTAAATACGCTTCTGCTTATTATGGTCCTTTTAGAGATGCGGTAGGTTCGGCAAATAATTTAGGCAAAGCAGATAAAAAAACCTACCAAATGGATCCTGCCAATGCCAACGAGGCTTTGCATGAAGTTGCCATGGATTTAAGTGAAGGGGCAGATATGGTGATGGTAAAACCAGGGATTCCTTATTTAGATATAGTCAGTAAAGTAAAAGCCGAATTTAAAGCCCCCACTTTTGTTTATCACGTTAGTGGTGAATATGCGATGATAAAAGCCGCTGCTTTAAATGGCTGGATAGATGAAAAAGCCGTGGTGCTGGAAACCTTGTTAAGTTGTAAACGTGCAGGAGCAGATGGCGTTTTAACTTATTATGCTAAAGAAGTTGCACAGTGGTTGCAAGAAGAGGCAAGAAAATGAATGATTTATACGCCGTAGTGGGCGACCCGATAGCCCATTCTAAATCGCCGCTTATTCATCGATTGTTTGCCGAGCAAACTGGGCAAAATATGCTGTATGAAGCAATTCGGATTGATGCTGAAGAGACCACTTTTCAATATGAAATATCAATCTTGATTGCCAAAGGTTACAAGGGCATTAATATTACCGTGCCTTTTAAATTAGATGCTTTTGAGCAGGCAGATGAATTAACTAGCCGAGCTAAGGTTGCCCATGCGGTAAATACCTATGTTTTTAATCAACAAGGTATTCATGCGGATAATACCGATGGAATTGGTTTAGTGAATGATATCGAGCAAAACGGCAAAGTAAATTTTAAAGACAAAACGGTATTGATTTTAGGAGCAGGCGGTGCGGTACAAGGCATTATGCAACCGTTACTGGCTAAGTTGCCGAGTAGCGTGCATATTGCAAACCGTACTGAAAAACGTGCCTTGGCTTTAGGCAAAAGGTTTGCAGAAACTTTTAGCGGAAAAATAACGGGCAGTGGTTGGGATAACATTCCTGAACTAGCAAAGGGTTATGACATTATTATCAACGGCACTTCAGCGAGCTTAGAAGGCAAAATTCCGCCAATTTCGCCAGGGGTGGTAGCTAAAAACAGTCTGGTTTATGACATGATGTATGGTGATAAGCCAACAGTATTTATGGATTGGGCAAAACAAGCACAAGCAAGTTGTCAAACAATGGACGGGCTAGGTATGTTGGTTGGGCAAGCCGCCGAGGCGTTTTATTTATGGCGCGGGGTTCGCCCTGAAACCGCACCCGTTATTGCCGAAGTACGCAGATTAATGAACCAAAGTTAATTATTTTTATTCGGCTCCTTTATTGTCTTGGCAGGTTACGTTATTTTGAAAATCATTTTTTAGTTTAACGTAGTGTTTGGCAGAATATTTAAAAAAGTCTTTTTCGTCCTTGGTTAATGGGCGAATTTTTTTAACCGGTGAACCAAGGTACAAAAAACCACCTTCTAGTATTTTACCCTCAGGAACCAAGGCATTCGCACCAATTAGGGTATGTTTAGGAATCAAGGCATGATCTAAAATAATCGCTCCCATGCCGATTAAGCATTCATCTTCAATAATACAACCATGCAGTATCGCGTTGTGCCCAACCGTAACATCTTTGCCGACGATACAGTTTGAGCCTTTAGATATAGGCGAAGAATGGGTGCAGTGTAATACCGCACCATCTTGGATATTGCTACGTGCGCCGACCTTTATATAATTAACATCACCGCGCAAGGTGGCATTAGGCCAGATGCTAACATCATCAGCCAGCTCACATTTACCAATAACCACGGCAGCTTGATCTACCCAACTAGATTTGGCGAGTCTTGGAGCAATGTTTAGGTAGTTTCTAATGGTCATTTTTTATTACCTCTACTGGGTGGTGTTTAAAATACTTGGTAATATGATACAGCGATTTATAACTTATATTTATGATAACGATTGAAAATTTGAATTGTGAAATATTATTAATTTA
>CAZZKU010000185.1:0-2605 GCA_964654635.1 uncultured Piscirickettsiaceae bacterium
TTAAGGGGGCCACCCCTGGCGATTTTAGGGTTTTTGGAGCTTAAATGAGTAATTAACTGTTCTTTTAACGATGAAACGGATCAACATGTTTTTGTAACCACAATTCTAATAAAGTAGCATGCCATAATTTACTACCCTGTATCGCCGTAAAACTATCCTTTCCCTCTGGGTCATCTAGTAACTTTTGAATATAACTGGGTTCAAAAACCCCTCTTTTTATAGCCACATCACTGGTTAAAGTATTTTTCATCATATTATAAAAGTCACCGCGCACATATTTTAGTGCTGGCATAGGGAAATAGCCTTTAGGACGGTCAATCACTTCATCAGGCACAATACCTCGTGCTATTTTTTTCAACACATATTTAAAATCTTGTAGTTTTAAACTTTCAGGAGCCGACATGGCAAGCTCTACCAAACTATGGTCTAAAAAAGGTACACGAGCCTCCAAGCTCCAAGCCATCGTCATATTATCCACTCGTTTTACAGGGTCATCTACCACCAAAGTGGTGGAATCTAACCTTAAAACTTGGTCTAAAAAACTATTTGCCCCAGGCTCGTTTAGTTTATCGTCAATAAAAGCCGAAGTAACATCTTCTACATGATATTTAGGGCAAATCATATTTAACCATTCGGCATGGCTTCTATCAAAATAAAAAGGAGCAAAGGCATCGACCAAGGGCTGTTTCGGTGCAAGTTTTTTAACCGCCTCTGCCATTTGCGGATACCAAAAATAACCCGCAAAAACCTCATCCGCACCCTGCCCAGACATCACCACTTTTACCTCTTTAGCAACCTGCTCCGATAACAAATAAAAAGCAATTGCGTCCTGCCCAAACATCGGTTCAGACATCGCATCAATCGCTTCTTGCAAACGAAGCAACACCTCTTTATTAGAAATTAAATACTTCTGATGCTCTGTTTTATAACGCTCAACCACCAAGTCAGAAAACTCAAATTCACTGCCCTTTTCTTCGGGAACATCTTCAAAACCAATAGAAAAAGTTTTAATGTTTTCCACCCCTGATTCTGCCAAAAGTGCCACTATCAAACTAGAATCTAACCCGCCAGAAAGTAAAACGCCAACAGGCACATCTGCCGCCGTTAAACGCTTATGCACCGCCTCTTTCAAACGTTGGTGCAAAGCATCTATCCACTCATCTTCGGTTTTAAATTCTGCCACATGCTTAGCACTACTTTCTAAACGCCAATATTGCTTTTTAAAAATTTGTCCATCAGGGTTCACAACCAACCAATGCCCTGGTTCTAATTTTTTAACGCCTTTTAAAATAGTAAATGGGGCAGGAATAACCGCATGTAAAGTAAACTGGTGGTGCAAACCAACTGGGTCAATATCTAAATCTATTTCGCCCGAAGAAATTAACGCTTGCGTGTTAGAGGCAAAACGAACCCCACCTTTTACCGTGGAATAATACAAAGGCTTAATCCCAAATCTATCTCTAACCAAAAACAGTTGTTGTAAATCATCGTCCCAAAGAGCAAACGCAAACATGCCCTCAAAACGGTTGACACAATCCATGCCCCATTGACGATACGCCTTTAAAATAACCTCGGTATCAGAATGCGACTGAAAATTTTGCCCTAACTCAATTAATTCGGCTTTTAAAGCCTGATAATTATAAATACAGCCATTAAAAACCAAGCTAAGTTCCTTGTCTAACATCGGTTGATGTCCAGCAGGGCTTAAATCGATAATAGACAAACGCCTATGCCCCAAACCCACCTGACCATTTAACCAAACACCACCATCATCTGGCCCACGTTTTTCTAGGTTGGTTAGCATCGAATTTAAGCGTGATTCTGAAGCCTGTTGACCATCCCAATAAATTTCCCCACAAATTCCACACATGTTTTTAAATCTCAAAATTTTTAATTGGGCATATTTTAACTGATTCTACTTTTATTCCTATAAAATAAAGCTTTACAGTTTAAAGAATTAAACAATGAAAGTAATTGCAATTACTGGTGGCATTGCTAGTGGAAAATCAACCGTTAGGCAATGGCTCGAAAAACACAACATAGCAACCATTGATACCGATAAAATTGCCAAACAACTGGTTAAAAAAGGCATGCCTGCTTTAAAAGCCATAACAGACGCTTTTAACGGGCAGAGATTATTAAACCCACAAGGCGAACTAGATAGAATCGCCCTACGCCAACTAATATTTAACGACCCTAAAGCCAAACAAACTTTAGAAGCTATTTTACACCCCTTAATTCGCCAAAAAACTCAACAAAAACTAGAGCATCTAGCAAGTGAAAACAACCAGATAGTAGCCATAGAAATACCCTTACTTACGGAAACAGGCGTGCCAAGCTATGTTGATGAAGTATGGGTAATAGAATGTTTACAAACCAGCCAAATTAAACGAGCAATGGAACGTGGGCTAAACGAAGAAGAAGTGCAAAAAATAATTAAAGCACAAGCCACAGCAAAACAACGCCGAGCGATTGCCAATGTAGTAATAAATAGTGATGTTGCTCTTCAACAAATGTACAATCAACTACAAGAATTAACCGAAAATAGGTAAACCAAAATGCCTTACAAAGTAACTGCCGAACGAAACAACAAGCGTTACACCGC
>CAZZKU010000186.1:0-2591 GCA_964654635.1 uncultured Piscirickettsiaceae bacterium
ATAAATAGCGTGGTTGATTTGAATGATTTAATACTATTTGAGCGACAACTCTAGCCAACTGTACTCGCTGTTGCTCTCCTCCTGACAAGGTTAGATAATTTCGGTCATGTAGCTCTTCAACATCAAATAAAGCCAAAGCTTGTGCAATATATTGCTGACGTTCTTGCAAAGAAGAACTTTCCAGCAAACTCATCTCAATAATCTCAGAGACTAGAAAAGGAAAGTCTAGTTGAATTGATTGAGGCATCACTGCACGAATCTTGGCTAACTTCTTCGAACCAATTTCATTAAGAGGGCAACCAGCGATAGTTACATTAGTAAGAGCTTGTTTAAAATCACCAGACATACTTTTTAGCAAGGTAGACTTTCCTGCTCCATTAGGACCTAAAATAGACACAACAGAACCTGGCTCGATACTAAGGTTAATATCCGATAGAATTTTTTTGTCTTGTAGAGTTATTGATAAATGACTAACTTGTAACACTTGTTAAAACCCCACCCTTGATCGTCGTTGAATTAACAACCACAAGAAAAAAGGTCCGCCAATAGCTGACATAATAATACCGATTGGTAATTCAGCAGGAGATAGCACTGTTCTAGCTAACATGTCAGAAAAAACTACCAATATAGCACCTAAAATAGCACTTCCTGGTAAAACCCAACGATGATCAGGTCCTAAAAGTAAACGAACTAAATGTGGAGCAACCAATCCTACAAAGCCAATAACGCCACTTACTGAAACCGCCGCTCCAACTGCTAAAGCGGTTAAAGTAACCACCATAAACTTCATTTGTTTAACATTAAAGCCCATGTGCTCAGAAACACTTTCACCCATTAAAAAAGCATTCAATGAACGGGCAAAAATAGGCAATAAAATTACCGCTATTAAAATAGGAATCGTTGAGATAACAATATCTTTCCAAGAGGCACTGGCGATAGAACCCATGCTCCAAAAAGTAAGGGTTCGTAACTCTTCATCGGTTGCAAAATAAACCAACAAACCTGTTACTGCACCCGCTATGGCATTAATAGCAATACCGGTTAGCAACATTAAACCAACATCAGTTCGACCATCTTTAGTGGCTATTTGGTAAATTAACCAAGTTACCAAGCCACCGCCTGCAAAAGCCGCTAATGGCAGAGCAAAATAGCCCCAAAACACGACCCACTGACTTAAATAATTTCCACCCAGCACGATAACAATAATAGCTGCTAAAGCAGCTCCGCTAGAGACTCCAACTAGACCAGGATCTGCCAAAGGATTACGGAACAATCCTTGCATAGCTGCCCCACCAATTGCCAAACCAGCACCTACGACAATACCTAGCAATAAACGAGGAAGTCTAATTTCATTAATCACTAAAGCGGTTTGAAAATCTTCTTGCTGCCCAAGTAAAGACAGCACAACATCTTTAACGTCAATAGGCAAAGCACCCAACGTTAAAGATAACAGGCTTATTATTAATAATAAAACCCCTAAAAAGATAAGGGTCAGGCGAGGTGAATTTAGTAGTCTCAAAGTTTTTTATATCTATTTATAAATTGCATCGGTTATGGATGTTATTGCCTCACCCAGCCTAGGCCCAAAAGTCAAAAAATCATTATCCATAACGATTAATTGCTTATTTCTTCCCGCTTCAGTCATTTTAATGGCTGGTGTATTTAACATTGCTTGTTTCCCACCAGATGATTTTACGCCATGGCTAATGGTTATTAAATACTGAGGGTTATATTGAATAGCGGCTTCGGCAGTTAAAGGTTTGAAGCCTTTTAATTGTTCTGCTGCAGGGTTGGTTATTTGTGCTAAATTAAACATAACATCTGCCCGACTGCCTTTACCTGCTACCATCATATTTCCACCACGCATATTTAGTATAAACAAAGCCCTTACCTTACCATTTTTTTGCTGGTAAGCTTTTGCTTTGCTAACCGCTTTATCAACTGAGTTTTGTAATTCTTGATTTAAAGCACTGGCTAACTTTTCTTTCCCCAATATTTTAGCTACTTGACTAATTTTTTCTTTAACTCCCTCAACAGAATAGGTATTATCAATTAATTCGACTCTAATCCCCGCATCTTTTAAACGCTTTAACACGCTTTGCGGTTTTGCGTCTTTAGTGGCAATAACCAAAGTTGGCCTTAACGATAAAATTCCTTCCGCAGATAGTGCACGCATGTAACCCACACTAGGAAGTTTCAAAGCTTCAGGAGGGTAGGTACTGGTTATATCTCTCCCTACTAGCTGATGCCCCTCTCCTAAAGCGTAAACTATTTCGGTTAAAGAGCCATCAATAGCCACAATACGTTCGTTACCTGCTGTTGCATTGCTACTCCAAAAGAAAAGTAAAGCAATTAAGACATAAGTAACGAACATACTAGAAACTGAAACTATAAACCATAAGGGGTGATTTTTAGCCTGAAGAACCATTCCATTAAACTCCTTTTAAACCAAATCTGCCAACAAATCAAACCACTGTTGAACTATTTTTTTATCTTTAACCACATCGGTATGTAAATATACCATCATTAAAGCATTGTTATCAGCATCAAAAATTTCCATTGAATAGGTATCGCCCTGCTCAAGAGTTTTT
>CAZZKU010000187.1:0-2582 GCA_964654635.1 uncultured Piscirickettsiaceae bacterium
TTTTAAATAGTTTTATAGTTCAGCTGAAACTTGTAACCATAAATTTCTACCTGGCTCATTTACTTTATAAGTTTCGCCTAGGCTTCCACGGTTAACGGCACGATAATAAGAACTGTCAAATACATTGTCCACACCTACTTTTAACTGCCAGTTTTTGCTGATTTCAGTTTCAGTATAGAAGTCTAAAGTATTCCAAGCATCGGTTTTACCATATTGACTAATTGGAGTATAGTATTTGTCTATATTAGACTGCTCTAAAGCAAAGTTTATTCTTGCCCCTACTATAATCGAATCAGTGTAATATTCAGTTACTAAATTTCCGTTAAGTGGAGAAATTGATGCTAGATTTCTATCATCAGTCGTATTTCTGCCTTCTGTGTAGCTAACTTGCCCCATTAGTTTTATGTTGTCTGCTAACTTCCAGTTAAATGAACTTTCTAGTCCAAGTAGCTGGGCGTTTACATTAACATAAACTTCGGATTTATCTTTAGCTGAAGCGTTAATTCCATTGCCGTATTGGTTGGTTGCTAAATCGCGTAGGATATAGTCATTAACATTGTCTAACCAAGCTGATACGTTCCAGCCAAAATTATTGTTTTTTTGGCTAAGTCCTATGTCAAATTGATTATGCTGTTCAGGTTTAATATTGGGGTTTCCTACCCAAAAGTTTTGTTTACCTCTCATCATACCTCCTTTTGCCATATACCTTTCGGTTGCACTAGCCGTTCTGTTAGTACGGCTAAAGCCTGCAAAAAAGCTAGTGTTACTGGCATTTTCTAGGTTGTAGGTGGCTCTAAATACGCCATTAAGGTTGCCTTCACTGGCTTTGTTGTCATTGTTGTAGTCGCTATAAACATTGTTGTATAAGCTAGATGCTTTTTTGTTCATGTCACTTGCTACATTGGCTTTTGCCGCTTTGGCTTCTACCGAGTCATAACGTAAGCCAGTAGTTAATACTAGCTTGTTAAAAGTGGTATCGGCTTCTATAAATATACTATTTGTTTGTGTGGTTACCTCTGGCCACATTAAAAATAGCGACTTATTATTGTTGCGGTTGTATAAAGTAGCATCTAGTTGAGCGTTTTCAGTTTGAAGACCATAGCTAATATCAGACTGGGCTATTCGGTGGCTAAATTCTAATTTTCCACCCGTGGTTTTAGTATCAGCAAGTGTTTCACGTTTTATTGAATTTCCCATCATTACGGGTGGGTTTCTAAGTGAAAAATTGTTCATAATGTGGTCAACTTTAGACTGATAAATACTAAATGAAACCGCTCCTTTCTGGTTGCCTAGGTTTTCACCTTCATACTGAATACGGCTAATTGTGCCATCAGATTTTGGCGAATCCATTCTGGCACCAGGATAAACCGCATCACTGGTGTTGCTAATTTCATGCGAAACTTTTAGGTGATGATTTTCAGAAGGAGTCCAACCTAAATCAATATGACCTTGAGTGGTGTCAAAAGATGCTCCAACCGTGTTACCATCTCCATCTAGGTAGTTGTTGCCTTCTTTTTTACTGGCTTGAATGGCTAAATAACCTTGTTCTGCAACCGCAGTCATTTTAGCATTGGCATCATAATTCATTACGTTAGATTTTAGTGCCGATACTTTACCAGAGACTGATTTTTCAGGATTGTACACTGGTTTATCTCTTTTAAAAAGTAAACCACCACCAGAACCACCAGCACTATTTTTAACGCTAGGAACACCTTTGATAACCGTAACTTCATCAAAACTGCTTATTTCAGCATAGGAAGTCGGTGGGTCCATTCTATTGGGGCAGCCTGCATGAATGGTTGCACCATCTAAAATAATGTTTAACTGAGATTGGCTTTGTCCTCTAATAATAGGATCTAAGCCATGCCCGCCCATTCGAGAGGCTTCTACACCATTTATTTGACGCAATAAACTGCCTGTTTCTGTGTTTCCTGTATTGCTTAAAGCCTTAGTTTCTATATTGGTTTTAGCAAGGTCATTATGGGTTTCTTCAACATTAATAGCTTCTAAAGGTTGCCCAGAGGCGATTGCAAAAGGCGTGTTTAACAACATTAGAGTTGTCATTAATTTGTGATTTGTTTTCATTTGTATGTCCTACTTTTTTCAAAAAAAAACACGTAAAGCTTTCTTTGCCTTACATAATTTTTTGTAATTAAATTAAAGGTGTAAATTATTGTGTTAATTTAGAAAAGTAGGGGGGGCTCTAATAGCGTGAGAACGCTTAAAAAAAGGTGATAAGTTAATTTTTGGTAAGGGTTTTAAGCTAAGTTCAACAACGGTGTGTATTTGAAGGGAATAAAAGGCTAAGGCTTGGGTTGCGTAGAACAATAAGTCTGAAAATTGCATTGCCGCAGAGCTAATGTCAAGTTGCAATAATGTATTTTTATCCATGCTAGTAATATCAGCAGGTTGCAACCCTTGCAAAGTACACATTAAAATCGTTTGCCCAGATTCGGTGGTAACGTAATTGGTATGCGACTGAATGGGTAATAAGTTTTGGGCGACAACAAGCAGGGCAAGCAGCCAAGCTAGGTGAGCGGATAGATTTTTAGACAAAGAAAAAGGCATTTGCTAATTTTTCA
>CAZZKU010000188.1:0-2576 GCA_964654635.1 uncultured Piscirickettsiaceae bacterium
TTAACCGCCCAACAAAGGTCTGTTTTGTTTCCATTTTTAAAAGAAAACTACTAAAAGATTAATTTTATGAAAAAATATACCCAACTAATTTTTATCACCCTGCTATCTTTAAGCTTAACTAGCTGTTTTCAAAGCTCTACCAAAAAAGGTACGGTTGACGTTAATAGAAGCCAATTGCTTATCGTGTCTGCCTCGGATATGACAAAAGGGGCTAATAAAGCCTATGCAAAAGTGTTGGCAGAAGCGAAAAAGAATAACACTTTAAACCCTGATCCTGTACAACTAAAAAGGGTTCGAGACATTGCCGACCGACTTATTCCGCAAACCAAAGTTTTTCGAAAAGACGCCCCTAAATGGCAATGGGAAGTAAATGTTATAAAATCAGAACAAATCAATGCTTGGTGCATGCCTGGCGGAAAAATAGCTTTTTATACTGGCATCATAGACACCTTAGAGTTAAACGATGCGGAAATTGCTGCCATTATGGGGCATGAAATAGCCCATGCTTTAAGGGAACATGGTAGAGAAAGGGCCTCTCATGCACAAATTCAAGGGGCTGGCATGGCGGTTTTTGGAATTTTAACAGGGGTTCAAGGCCCTGGAATGGACTTGGCCGCGATGGTAATGAATGTAACCATGACTTTGCCCAATAGCCGACAACACGAAGTTGAAGCTGACCGAATGGGAGTGGAATTGTCAGCAAGAGCAGGTTTTGACCCTTATGCAGCGGTTAATGTTTGGAAAAAAATGAAGAGACTATCCAGGGACGCTCCACCTGAATTTATGAGTACTCACCCTTCTAATGAGAACCGAATTAAAGATTTAACCAAATATGCCAAAAAAGTGAATCATCTTTATTTGATGGCAAAAAAACCTACCTAATTTTTATCAACGATTTTGCGTCCCAAATTTGTGAGGGTGATTCTAAACCCATAGTCTTGCCTGCTAAAATAGCAACGTTAGGAAATATTTTAGAGCAGTCTAGGGCATTCATTGCGGGCAATTGTTTTGATAAATTTGCACTGGTAGAAACCAAAGCAGAGCCTAAAGAATTGCACAAAGCAACCACTCCAGGGTGATGGCTTACTCGAATAGCCACGGTATCACGCCCGCCAGTAACCCAGTATGGAATGGTTTTTTTAGCTGGCAATATCCAGGTAACCGCCTGGCAACTGTCTTTCCAACTGCCAATAACTTGCTCGCTCCACTCTTCATTTTCAATATAGGCTAAATCTTTGACCTGATCTAGATTGGCAGCAATCAAAATAACCCCTTTTTCTAAGGCTCTGCCTTTAAGCTTTAATAATTTTAAGAATGCTTGCTCGTTCCAAGGATCACAACCCAATCCATAAACAGATTCAGTCGGGTAGGCAATAACCTTTCCTTGTTTAATTTGTTGAACTGCTTCGGTTATGCTTATCAAAATTGTTACCCCTCTCTACTAGCTTTATGATAATATTTATCCAATATTTTTAAAAGGTTATCATAAGATGAAAACAAAACAATTAAAATCCAACCAAATTCTTAAAACAACTATTGGTGCAATACTGTTTCTTTCGGTTAGTTTCTCTGGAGCGACTCAAGCTGCAAAAATGACTAAAATGCAAATTGCTAGCCACACTTCTCCTATGCCACATTTAATGATGTTGGTACAAGTTAACAAAAATGATCTTATGTTAAGCAATCAACAACTAGCTTCTTTAAGCGAGTGGAAACACGCCAATCAAATGCGGGTTAAGAGCTTAATGAATAGCATTATGGAAATAGAAAAAGAGCTGTACGAATTAACCCTAGAAGGTATTGATCAAGATGAATTAGCTGAACTAAGAACTGCTTTGGCTGAAGATCGTTCTGAATTAATTGACCTAAAGTATCAATGCGTTAGTAATATACAAAAGACCTTAGATAAAGATCAGTGGGCAATGTTAATGAAACTACTTAAAAATCAGGAGAAAATTTCTGCTTCAGCTAAATCTTCTGTCAATGAAATGCAATCTTTTTTGCGCGTTTCTCCCATGCCTAAATTCATGGCAATTATCTTAATGCATGGTGCAGAATTAAACTTAAACCCTGAACAAAATAAAGCCCTTGAAGATTGGCGTTTAAAAAACATGAACCACTGGTCAATTTTATTTGGTGAAGTGTTAAGTGCTGAAAAACAACTCACTCAAGATGCGATTGAACTTAAAGATGCTAAAAAAATGATGGCAACCTTTAAAGAAATGACCGAAAAACGTATTGAAATGGCAACCATGACTTTGGCCTGCCGTGACAACATGAAAAAGGTACTAACAGAAGAACAATGGAATAAAGTGGTTAAGCTGCTAAAAAGTTATATTTAACAACAAGGATTTATAATTATGTACTGTAATGTTGGTGGTATTGATAGAATTTTAAGAGTCTCTGTAGGTGTCGCATTAATTGCTTGGGCAATTCTTGCTGGCAACCAGCTAGGATGGCTAGGGCTTATTCCTTTGCTAACAGGCGTGTTCAAGTTTTGCCCGTTTTATCCTTTAATAGGGCTTAAAACCTGTAAAACAGAAACTAAACAGACTGAAACTAGCGATAAAAACGAT
>CAZZKU010000189.1:0-2569 GCA_964654635.1 uncultured Piscirickettsiaceae bacterium
AAGAATAACTAAAGAGTAAACCCTCCCATGCCAGATAAAAACCAGATTAATACCGCCAAACTTTCTAGCGCTCGTTTTAGCGAAGCAACCGATGCTTTTGTTGAGGAATTTACCGCTTCCATCATGTTTGATAAACGCATGTATAAACAAGATATTCAAGGCTCGGTTGCCCATGCAAAAATGTTGGCGAAAGCCAATATTTTAAATAAAGAGGAGCTTAAATCTATTCTTGATGGACTGGCACAAGTTGAAACGGAAATGGCTTCTGGCGATTTTCCTTGGTCTATTCAGCAAGAAGATATTCACATGAATATTGAAGCTCGCTTAACCGCTTTAATAGGCACTACGGGTAAAAAATTACACACGGGGCGTTCTCGAAATGACCAGGTTGCTACCGATATTCGTTTATATTTACGTGATGAAATAGATGCCATTTTACCTGCTATGAAGCATCTGCAAGTAGGGATTCTAAGCTTGGCAGAAAAAGAATTTGATACCATTATGCCTGGTTTTACCCACCTACAAACCGCGCAACCAGTAACTTTTGGTCACCACATGATGGCGTGGTATGAAATGATTACCCGCGATGTAGAGAGATTGGTCGATTGCCGAAAACGAGTAAACACCATGCCGTTAGGTTCGGCCGCTTTGGCGGGAACTACCTATCCGATTGATCGCCAAATGACGGCTGATTTATTGGATTTTGACCGCATTAGCCAAAACTCACTAGATGGAGTTTCTGACCGAGATTTTGTGATTGAGTTTAATGCCTTTGCCTCTATTTTCATGATGCATTTATCACGTTTTTCTGAAGAGTTGGTGCTTTGGTCTTCTGCTCAATTTAAGTTTATTGATTTACCAGATCGTTTTTGTACTGGTTCATCAATTATGCCGCAAAAGAAAAATCCTGACGTGCCTGAATTAGTCCGTGGCAAAACAGGGCGAGTTTATGGGCATTTAATGAGTTTATTAACCCTAATGAAATCTCAACCGCTTGCTTATAACAAAGATAACCAAGAAGACAAAGAACCTTTGTTTGACACAGTTGACACGGTTAAAGGATGTTTAAGAGCATTTGGCGACATGATTCCTGCAATAATCGTTAATAAAGCCAACACCTATGCGGCGGCTAAAAGTGGCTTTTCAACCGCCACCGACTTGGCTGATTATCTAACCAACAAAGGTTTGCCTTTCCGCGATGCACATGAAGTAGTGGGGCTGGCAGTAGCACATGGTATAAAAACAGAACAAGATTTATCGGAAATGTCGCTTGAAACTCTACAAGGTTTTCACCACAGTATTAGCGAAGAGGTATATGAAGTATTAACACTGGAAGGTTCGGTTGCGGCAAGAGACCATCTTGGTGGAACTGCACCGAATCAAGTTAAAAAGGCAATTAAAAGAGCTTATTTGGCTTTAAAAAACGCCTAAAAACCTAAAAATCGCCAGGGGTGGCCCTAACTTACTGCCTAGATAACCTTGTTAGGTCAAATTCATCTTCAAAATTTGAGCGGTAGGGGTTAATATCTAACCCGCCTCGGCGCACATATCGGGCATAAACCGTTAGCTTTTCTGGCTGGCATTGTTGCATGATGTCGCAAAACATTCTTTCTACGCATTGCTCGTGAAACTCGTTATGGTTACGGAATGAAATAATGTATTTCAGTAGCGATTCATGCTCAATTTTATTGCCTTCATAACGAATTAGCACCGAACCCCAGTCGGGTTGACCGGTGACTAAACAGTTTGATTTTAATAAATGGCTATATAAGGTTTCGCTGACGACTTCGTTAGCGGTTTGTAACAAGACCGAATTAACTTGATAAGAATCTATAGTAATATCTAGCTGATCTAAACACTCGCCAGGCATGGTTCCGCTTATTTCATTTACCTCCGTTAAACAACGAACCTCGGCATAAACTTCGCCACCAGAAACCGCAGATAAATCTTTTTCCCACAGGGCAATAACTTGCTGTTCTGAATCGAACCTTGTGCCGTTAAAAGAGTTTAAATATAGTTTAAAAGATTTAGACTCGATTAGGTTAGGGGCATCTGCAGAAAAAGAAAATTCGGCAATCCTTACCTCTGGTTTGCCTTTTAAATTCAGCCAGGATACCTCATAAGCATTCCAAATATCTAAACCGACAAAGGGTAAATTATTTAAATTAAAGCCCAAATCATTTCGATTATCTTGCCTATTAATACCAAACAATAAGCTGGCATCGTATTGGTCTGAATAGGTTGTTTTTTGTCCAAGATTGCTATTGTCTAGTGAAGAAGATTTCATCGTGCTTCCTAGTTAATTAAAATGGTATTATAGTCCAATAATTGTAAAAAAAAAACGATAGGAAATTTATGCTAGCAACACTTTTTATGGGCATGCTTACAACAGCGGGATTACTTGGTGCTATTTGGTTAGGTTTTATTACGCTAAGAAAACTGCCTAAATTTGCTAACTGGAATAGCAGAGAGGCGAATAAATTCATGTTGCAACTCACTATAGTCCTTTATTTTACAGGCGTGGTGGCTACCATTTACCTTATGCTTTAGGAAAAATCTAGCGAGCTAT
>CAZZKU010000190.1:0-2566 GCA_964654635.1 uncultured Piscirickettsiaceae bacterium
GAGGTCATTCAAATAAATCTTGAGTTATTTCTTCAATGTTTTGTTCAAAAACCAAGGGTGTTTCTGGAGCAAACTCTTCACGGAATACTTCAAAAAGCGCCCCAGGTTCATCAGCGGCAACAGCCTGGCCTGTTTCACGTGAAATAGGAATATTAACTAGTCCGCTAGGGGTAGAAAATGGAGCATTAGGTTCATCTTCAAGTGCCACTTTCATATAGTCTATCCAAATAGGCAGTGCCGCCCTACCTGCATATTCAGAGCGACCCAGGGTAGAAGGCTTATCAAAACCAACCCAAACCGTTGTGGCAATATTTGGGTTAAAGCCAGAAAACCAAGCATCTTTTTGATCGTTTGTTGTGCCTGTTTTACCTGCAATATCTAGCCTGTTTAACGCCTTAGCTTTACGGGCTGTTCCGTGGTTAATAACATCTTGCATGATAGAGGTAATAATATAACTATTTTGTGGCGTATTTACTCTTGGTGCATTGGTGGGGTCGTCTTCATTACATTGGAAAGCACAGGCTTTAAGAGGGTCGGCTTGATAGATTAGTGAACCATCAAAATCACGTACGCTTTCTATCAGGTAAGGCTCTATTAAATAGCCAGTGTTAGCTAAAACGGCATAGGCTCGAACGACTTCAAGGGGCGAAAATTGTGCAGAACCTAACGCTAGAGATAAATCTCTGTGAGCATTTAATTTTTCAACAGGGAAGCCAAATTTTTGAATATGGTTAATTGCTGTTCGGATGCCTATTTTTTGCAATAAGCGAATAGAAACTAAGTTTCGAGAATGGATTAATGCATGGCGTAAACGAGTAGGTCCATAAAAACGACCTGAATAATTTTCAGGACGCCAAATGTCTTCTAAGTTATTATCGTGAAACACGACTGGGGCATCGTTAATAATTGTGGCAGCGGTTAAGCCTTGAGCTAACCCCGCAGAATATAGGAAAGGTTTTATATTTGAACCAATTTGCCTTTGTGCTTGAGTTACTCGGTTAAATTTGCTCTTAAAGAAATCAAAGCCACCAACCAGTGCTTTAATTTGACCGCTATTAGGGTCTATCGAGATTAAAGCAGATTCTGCTTTTGGGTCTTGTGCTAGTAACCACTTATCTTCTTGTTTTTGTACAAAAATAACATCTCTAACCTTTAGAATGTCAGATACCAGTTTAGGAACAGCTCCTCTTTTATTTACATCAAGGTAAGGTCTTGCCCATTTCATATCCTCTAAGCTTAGAGAAGACTCGCTTCCATCAGCAAGTAATATTTTGGCTGTGCTATCTGTCGTGTTAGTAACGACAGCGGTTTTAAGATTGCCAAAGTTGCTGATGTCGTTTAAGTATTCAAGTAAACTGTCCCGGTCTTCAAATAAAGCCGAATCGATGTTTGTTATAGCACCACGATAGCCGTGGCGGCGTTCATAGTCTTGTAGACCATTACGAACAGCAAGGTTGGCGGCATCTTGTAATTTACTGTTAATCGTAGTGGTAATTGTCAAGCCATTGCGAAGCGCATCATCGCCAAAATGTTTAATGGCAAAATCCCTTGCCATTTCAGCAACATAGCCCGCTTCAACATCAATGCGAGCGCCTGTTAATTTGGCATGAACGGGTATTGCTTGAGCGGTTTCCATTTCTTGTTGGCTAATGTAGTTGTTTTCATACATTCTGCGCAAGACATAATTACGGCGCAACTTTGCTCTATCAGGGTTGAAAATAGGGTTGTAGCGCGAAGGAGCTTTGGGAAGACCTGCAATCATCGCAAACTCATCAAGGGTTAAGTCAGCAATATCTTTACCATAGTAAGTTTGTGCGGCAGCCGCAACACCATAGGAGCGATGACCTAAGAATATTTTATTTAAATAAAGAGCTAAAATTTCTTGTTTGGATATTTGATGTTCTATTTTGTAAGAAAGTACAATTTCATTTAGTTTACGTAAGTAAGTTTTTTCTTTGGTTAAGAAAAAATTACGAGCCACTTGCATGGTGATGGTTGAACCACCAGATTGTTTGCTACCAGTGGTTATTAATTGATAAACAGCCCGTGCCAAACCATTAAAATCTACTCCTCCATGATTAAAGAAGTTGTCATCTTCGGACGAGATAATGGCTTGGGTCATTCTTTCAGGTATTTGAGCGTATTCTAAAGGGATTCGTTTTTTGGTGCCAATTTCACTAATTAACTTGCCATCTTCGGTAACGATTCTAAGTGGTACTTGATAGGAGACGTCTTTTAGTTGAGAGGCATCTGGTAGATCAGGGTAAATAGTCAAAATATAAATTATAGAGACTATAACGGGGGTGACAATAAACCCCAGTACGAAAGTAATCAGTAAGAAAAGTTTCAGCTTCCTTTTTTTCTTGGGAGGAGTGTCAGTAGTGGTTGATTGTTGATCCATTTGATACGCATTTAATCTTTATGTGAATAATTTATAAATTAATTATACGGAAATTTGAAGGTAGTTAGAGGGCAAAAACCCCGAATTAGATCGGGTTGTTAAGTGTCTCCTATAAAGTAAGAATATTATTTTTTTGTGTATCGCTTGGTTTTAATGTCACTATAC
>CAZZKU010000191.1:0-2547 GCA_964654635.1 uncultured Piscirickettsiaceae bacterium
AGGGAGGATATCTAAAAATAAGAGAGTATGTTTTAGTGTAAGTTTCTTTACTCTTAAAATAATGCTCTACTTATGTTTAAAAACCCCGTTTTTACGGGGTTTTTTTGTTATTTAGGCTAAGTTAATATCTAAAAAGGAAGTTAAAGTTAGTGACTTTGGAAGAAAAAATTGAAAATTTGTTAAAGCCTACTATTGAGTCCATGGGAGTTTATTTTTGGGGTTGTGAATACCTACCTGCTGGAAAAAATTCAACTTTGCGTATCTTTATAGATAAAGAAAATGGCGTGACGGTTGACGATTGTAAGCATGTAAGTCGTCAAGTTAGTGCTATTATGGACGTAGAAGACCCTATTTCTAATGCCTATCTATTAGAGGTTTCTTCTCCTGGAATGGATAGACCCTTGATGAAGCCAGAGCATTTCGTATCTTACAAGGGTGAAGAGTTACGAGTTAGGACTTCAAGTTCTGTTATGGGGCGTAAACGCTTTAAAGGATTAATGGTTGGTGTAAATGAAGAGGGGATTGATGTTGAAGTGGATGGTGAAGTCTATGAAATCCCCTATGCCGTGATTGATAAAGCAAACCTAGTAGCCAAATTTTAAAAAAATATTAAATTTTAAGGAAGTTAATGTGAGCAAAGAAGTATTAGCAGTTGTGGACATAATATCTAACGAAAAGGGTGTTGAAAAAGAGATTATCTTTGATGCCATTGAAGCCGCCTTGGAGATGGCAACGCGTAAAAGCCATGGTGATGAACTAGATGCCCGCGTCGTTATTGATCGCCACACAGGAGATTATAAAACTTTTCGAATTTGGGAAGTAATCGAAGATGATGTTGAAATTGAAGACAATGTTGAGTGGTATTTGCGTCATATGGATGCCGTTGATATTGATCCTAATATTGAACCAGGGCAGTTTATTGAAGAGCCAATGGAATCAATTGATTTTGGTCGTATTGGTGCACAGACTGCGAAACAAGTTATTATTCAAAAAGTAAGAGAAGCCGAACGTAAGCGTATCGTTGAAGATTATAGTAAACGTGTTGGTGAAATTTTAACTGGTCAGGTAAAGCGTATTGACCGTGGCGATGTTATTATTGATTTAGGTGATAATGTTGATGCAGTCATTCCTCGTTCTGAACTCATTAATCGTGAAAACTTTAAAATAGGTGATCGTGTTAGGGCTTGTGTACAAGAAGTGAGTTTTAAAACGCGTGGTGCTCAAATAACCATGTCTCGTGCTTGCAAAGAAATGTTAATGGGAATCTTCAAGGTTGAAGTGCCAGAAATAGGTGATGACTTAATTGACATTATGGCAGCTGCGAGAGATGTTGGTTTACGTGCAAAAGTAGCGGTAAGAGCGAATGATCCTCGTTTGGATCCCATTGGTGCTTGTGTAGGAATGCGTGGCAGTCGTGTTCAAGCGGTAACCAATGAACTAAATGGTGAAAGAATAGATATTATTCTTTGGGATCCAAATGATGCACAATTTGTTATTAATGCAATGGCACCTGCAGAAGTCACCTCTATTATGGTTGATGAAGACAAGCATACTATGGATATTGCAGTTGAAGATGAGCAACTGTCTCAAGCGATTGGTAAAAACGGACAAAATATTCGTTTAGCAACTGAGCTAACAGGTTGGGTGTTAAATGTTATGTCTGAAACAAGTATGTCAGAAAAGTATAAAGATGCGTCGCATGATTTTGTCGAAATGTTTGTTAAAAAACTAGAGGTTGATGAAGATTTAGCTGAAGTATTGGTTGCTGAAGGGTTTGAAACTTTAGAAGAAGTTGCGTATGTTCCAGCAGGAGAAATGCTTGAAATTGATGGTTTTGATGAAGACATTGTAGCAACGTTAAAAGATCGAGCTAAAGATGCATTATTAACAGAAGCAATTTCAGCAGAAGAAAAAATTGTAATGGCTGAAGCGGCAGATGATTTGAAAGCTTTAGAAGGTATGACTGAAGATATGGCTAAATTATTAGCTGGGTCAGGAATTATTACACAAGAAGATTTGGCGGAGTTGGCAACTGATGAGTTGTTAGAGATTGTTGAAATGGATGAAGAAGCCGCTGGAGCCTTAATTTTATCAGCTCGTGCGCCTTGGTTCGAATAATTAGAAGGAATAAACTATGTCTCAAACACCAATTAAAAGTTTTGCTGAAAAACTATCACTATCCCCTGAAAAACTGCTATCTCAACTAGATAAAGCAGGAATTAAAGGTAAGGCAGAAAAAGACAGCTTGTCAGATGATGAAAAAATGTCTTTATTAAACTACTTAAAAGGTCTGCACGGTGAATCTGTCGAAGCACCTAAAAAATTTACTCTGAATCGTAAAAAGGTTCAAAAGTTAAATTTATCATCAAGTGCAGGAAAAAGAACCGTTAACGTTGAAGTTCGCAAAAAACGTACTTATGTTAAAAAAGAAGAAGTTATTGTTGAAGAACCAGTAATTAAAAAAGTAGTTGTTAAAGAAGAGGTTATTAAGCCTGTTGTTGAAGCACCAGTAACTAAAGAAATAAAGCCAGAACTTACTAAAGCAGA
>CAZZKU010000192.1:0-2530 GCA_964654635.1 uncultured Piscirickettsiaceae bacterium
ATTTTTTCACTACCAAATAGTTCATTATAAGTTTCGCGTGGGCGTACTAGGTAGTCTTTATCGCCATCTACTAAAACTTCGGCAGCTCTTGGGCGGGTATTGTAGTTAGAACTCATGCTAAAGCCGTAAGCTCCTGATGACATCACCGCAAGAAAATCTCCAGCCTTTAAATTTAAGCTTCTGTTCTTACCTAAAAAGTCGCCAGTTTCACAAACAGGGCCGACTAAATCCCAGCTAGCCTCTTCGCCATCATCTCTTGGGGTTACTGGTAAAATAGTCTGGAAAGATTGATATAAAGCCGGGCGAATTAAATCATTCATTGCCGCATCAATAATGGCAAAATTTTTGTGTGCGGTAGGTTTTAAATACTCTACTTCGGTTAACAGTACGCCAGCATTGCCTATAATTGCTCTACCAGGTTCAACTAAAATTTCTAGTGTTGGGTCATTTAGCTTATTAAGCAATGCACTAATATATTCAGCAATTTCAGGCGGTTGTTCATTGGTATAGCGAATACCCAAACCACCGCCTATGTCTAGGTGGTTAATTTTAATGCCTTGTTTTTGCAAAATTTCTTTTAAATCTAATACCTTTTCTAAGGCATCAACAAAAGGAGCTATTTCAGTTAATTGTGAACCTATGTGGCAGTCTATGCCGCTAATTTCTATATTAGGCAGAGTTGTTGCGTAAGCATAGAGTTCTGGTGCAACTTGGATATCTACCCCAAATTTATTGTCTTTTAAGCCTGTTGAAATATAAGGGTGGGTTTTTGCATCGACATCAGGATTAACCCTAATGGAGATATTCGCCACTTTATTTAGTCTTGCGGCAACCATTTGAATACGATCTAGCTCGGGGTGTGATTCAACGTTAAAACAGCGTATACCAACTTCTAAAGACCTTGCTATGGCAGAAGAAGTTTTGGCAACCCCTGAAAAGACAACTTTATTCGCGTCCCCACCAGCGGCTAAAACACGCTCTAATTCACCTTCTGAAACAATATCAAAACCAGAACCGAGTTTGGCTAGAATATTAAGCACAGCAAGGTTTGAATTTGCTTTAACCGCATAGCAAATTAAGTGCGGTTGCTTGCCTAAGTTTTGGTCAAATTCATGCCAACAATCTTCAATTCCTTGGCGAGAATAAACAAATAATGGCGTGCCATATGTTTTTGCTAAGCACTCTAGGGACATGTTTTCAGCGTGTAAGGTATTATTAAGATAGGTAAAATTTTGGTAGTTCATAGTATTTATTGTTCTTGTTTTCTTTTTTCTAAAACAGCATCCCGTTCAGCTTGCTCTTTTTCCATTTGTGCTCTTTGTTCATCGGTTGGAATGTATAAAGGTCCTTTTTTTCCACAGCCATTTAGCGTTAGGACTATAAAAATTAAGGAGGATGTTAAAAAAAACTTATAAAAAGGCATATCTGCTTGTATGATTGTATAAAATAGAAAACTATTCTAGCAAAAAGTAGCAACATGTCAAAACCTCCAATTATTTTAGAACCCATTAATCAAATTGCCTGTAGAACCGTTATTTGGCTGCATGGCTTGGGAGCGGATGGGCACGATTTTGAAAGCATTGTCCCACAGTTATCTGCATCAAGCCGTAACCAAACCCGTTTTGTTTTCCCTAATGCACCTATTCAACCCGTTACCATTAACCAAGGAGCTTGCATGCCTTCTTGGTACGATATAGTGGGGGTTAATTTGGCAGCTAAAATAGATTGGCAAGGGATATCAGAAAGTGTAAAAACGGTTCATCAATTAATAGACCTTGAAATTAGCAAAGGTATTTTAGCTGAAAATATTATTCTAGCTGGCTTTTCACAAGGCGGTTTAATTGCTTTGCATGCTGGGCTAAGTTATCAAAAATCGGTAGCTGGAATAATGGCATTATCAACTTATTTTCCAGTACAAACTGAACAAGATCGTCCAGTTATAAAACAAACTGACTTTAGCCAACAGACACTCCGCCCCAGTATTTTGATTGCCCATGGGCATAATGATACCGTTTGTCCTATTTCTGGGGCAGAATTATCTCGAGACACGTTAAGCTCTTTAGGTTTTGAGGTGGTCTTTAAAACCTACCCAATGGCACACCAGGTTTGCCACCAAGAAGTGGATGATATATCTCAATTTATAGAAAAAGTTAGCAATATAGGAGCTTTATAGTGGCTAGCGTTAGGCGTTTTTTTTCGTTATGAAGTTGCTATTCCTTTATGGTTAGAACAAACAGATAATAAAAAAATTATAACAATTCTTGTTCAGATGAATCTTTTCCTGAAGTTGATAAAGAGAAGATTTTAAAAATTAAAGAAGAGCTTAAAACTTTTAGGAGAGGTCAACTTAGATGAGGAAACCTTTCATGTTTTTCATATCCTAAGTTATAAAATTAACTTCATGGCATGGTTGCTAGAGATTTTATTGCATAATGAAGATCCTAGTAAAAAAGATGAATTTAAGTTTAGGAAAAGAGAGTTAAGCAAGTTAAAAATTCCTTCTCATTTAAGTTCCAGCAAAATAGGTTCA